>NZ_RWIL01000099.1:0-88517 GCF_009764635.1 Pseudomonas sp. PB103
ACCTCTTTTTCAACTTCTTTCTGCGCTTCGATGAACTGAAGCACCTGCTGCCGAAACCTACATAACTCATTGAATCTCAAGGAGTTTTCCGTTTCGACTGCGCCGGAAGTGGGGCGAATTATAGACACCTGAGATCTGCCGTCAACACCTATTTTCATAAATCTGTCACATCGGTCAAAAAAGCCCGAAAACGCGAAGGCCGACCCCAAGGGGTCGGCCTTCGCTGCACTGCCCTTCTGCTTACAAGCTAGGGAACGCGAACTGCGAGGCTTCATGGCTAGCACGCTGTGGCCAGCGCTGGGTGATTGCCTTGCGACGGGTATAGAAGCGCACACCATCCGGACCATAGGCATGCAGGTCGCCGAACAGCGAACGCTTCCAGCCGCCGAAGCTGTGGTAAGCCACCGGCACCGGCAGCGGTACGTTGACGCCAACCATGCCGACTTCGATCTCGTCACAGAACAGACGCGCCGCTTCACCGTCACGGGTGAAGATGCAGGTGCCGTTGCCGTACTCGTGATCGTTGATCAGTTGCATGGCCTCTTCCAGGCTGTTCACACGAACGATGCACAGTACCGGGCCGAAGATCTCTTCTTTATAGATGCGCATCTCCGGGGTGACGTTGTCGAACAGGCAGCCACCGAGGAAGAAGCCTTCCTCATGACCGGCCACGCTGAAACCACGACCGTCGACCACCAGGGTCGCGCCCGCTGCCACGCCGTCATCAACGTAGCCGCTGACTTTGTCGCGCGCCTGACCAGTCACCAGTGGGCCCATGTCCAGACCGCAGGAAGTGCCGGCACCGATTTTCAGCGCCTGAATCTGTGGAACCAGTTTAGACACCAGCGCATCCGCCACCTGGTCGCCAACACACACGGCAACAGAAATCGCCATGCAGCGCTCGCCGCACGAACCGTACGCCGCGCCCATCAGTGCGCTGACCGCGTTATCCAGATCGGCATCCGGCATCAGCACCGCGTGGTTCTTCGCGCCGCCCAGTGCCTGAACGCGTTTGCCGCGTTTGGTGCCTTCTGCATAAATGTATTCAGCAATTGGCGTCGAACCAACGAAGCTCAACGCTTTGACTTCCGGCGCTTCGATCAGCGCGTCCACCGCAGTCTTGTCACCATGAACCACGCTCATCACACCTTTCGGCAGGCCGGCTTCCAGCAGCAACTGAGCGATCAGCAATGTCGAGCTTGGGTCACGCTCGGACGGCTTGAGGATGAAGCAGTTGCCGCAGACGATCGCCAGTGGGTACATCCACAACGGCACCATGGCCGGGAAGTTGAACGGGGTGATACCGGCAACGATGCCCAGCGGCTGAAAGTCCGACCATGCGTCGATGTTCGGGCCGACGTTGCGGCTGTACTCGCCCTTGAGGATTTCCGGGGCGGCGCAGGCGAACTCGACGTTCTCGATGCCGCGTTTCAGTTCACCGGCGGCGTCTTCGAGGGTCTTGCCGTGTTCTTCGCTGATCAGTTGCGAGATGCGCGCTTCGTTCTGCTCGAGCAGTTGCTTGAAGCGGAACATCACCTGGGCACGTTTGGCCGGTGGCGTGTTGCGCCACGCCGGGAATGCAGCCTTGGCGGCATCGATGGCTTTCTGGATGGTTTCGCGGGTGGCCAATGGCAGCTTGTGGATAGCCTGACCGGTGGACGGGTTGAACACATCAACCGCGCGACCGTTCTCGGTCACCAGTTCGCCATTGATCAAATGCGGGATAACGCTCATCGAAAACTCCTGAATTTTTGTTCAGCGGGCGCCCATTGAAGGGCGCCTTCTATATATAGGTAGCTTTGTGGGGGAGCCGGATGTCTTTGGCGCTCTTAAGAACGCCTTCGCGAGCAAGCTCGGCTCCCACAGGTTCTGCGTGGAATCAGTCGAGCTTGTTCAGCACTTCGCCGACCGCGTCGAAAAGACGATCGAGGTCTTGCGGCTTGCTGTTGAAGGTTGGGCCGAACTGCAGGGTGTCGCCGCCGAAGCGTACGTAGAACCCGGCTTTCCACAGCGCCATGCCCGCTTCGAAGGGACGCACGATGGCGTCGCCGTCACGGCCGGCAATCTGGATCGCACCGGCCAGGCCGAAGTTACGGATGTCGATAACGTGCTTGGAGCCTTTGAGACCATGCAGCGCGTTTTCGAAATGCGGCGCGACTTCAGCGACGCTCTGCACCAGGTTTTCTTTTTGCAGCAGGTCGAGTGCTGCCAGGCCGGCGGCGCAAGCCACCGGGTGCGCCGAGTAGGTGTAGCCGTGCGGGAATTCCACGGCGTATTCAGGCGTCGGCTGATTCATGAACGTCTGATAGATCTCGGAGCTGGCAATCACCGCGCCCATCGGGATCGCGCCGTTGGTGACTTGCTTGGCGATGCACATCAGATCCGGGGTCACGCCAAAGGTATCGGCACCGAACATGTTGCCGGTACGGCCGAAACCGGTGATCACTTCGTCGAACACCAACAGGATGTTGTGCTGATCGCAGATCTCGCGCAGACGTTTCAGGTAACCCTGTGGCGGTACCAGCACGCCAGCGGAACCGGCCATCGGTTCAACGAATACCGCGGCGATGTTCGAAGCGTCGTGCAGTTCGATCAGCTTCAGCAGTTCATCGGCCAAAGCGATACCGCCCTGCTCCGGCATGCCACGGGAGAACGCATTGCTCGCCAGCAGCGTGTGCGGCAAGTGATCGACGTCCATCATCGCCTGACCGAACAGCTTGCGGTTGCCGTTGACGCCGCCGAGGCTGGTGCCGGCGATGTTCACACCGTGGTAACCACGAGCACGGCCGATCATTTTGGTTTTTGTCGCCTGACCTTTCAGGCGCCAGTAGGCACGCACCATTTTCACCGCGGTGTCGGCGCACTCGGAACCCGAGTCAGTGAAGAACACGTGGTTAAGGTTGCCCGGGGTCAGCTCGGTGATTTTCTCGGCCAGCTGGAACGACAACGGGTGACCGTACTGGAAGCCCGGCGAGTAATCGAGGGTGCCCAACTGTTTGGAGACCGCTTCCTGAATTTCCTTGCGGGTGTGGCCCGCGCCGCATGTCCACAGACCGGACAGCGAGTCGTATACCCGGCGGCCCTTGTCGTCGATCAGCCAGCTGCCTTCGGCGCCAACGATCAAACGCGGATCGCGCTGGAAGTTGCGGTTGGCGGTGTACGGCATCCAGTGCGCGTCCAGTTTCAGTTGGCTGGCCAGTGGCGACTGAGCGTTTTCAGGCATGTTCATCGGGCAAAACCTCGCAGGGCATAAGCGTCAGGGAGATAAAAAGCGTTGTTGCAGCTAAATTGCCACGGCGATAAAGTCGGTGAAATCCAACTCTTCTAACCTTCAGTTAGAACTACGCTAAACAATGAGAACAATAAGATGAGCAGCCGCCGCCCCGATCCGCTGGCCCAGGTCAGTGACTTTGATATTCGCCTGCTGCGGATTTTTCGCAGCGTGGTGGAGTGCGGTGGCTTCTCGGCGGCGGAGACTGTGCTCGGCATCGGTCGCTCGGCGATCAGCCAACAAATGAGCGATCTGGAGCAGCGCCTCGGTCTGCGATTGTGCCAACGCGGTCGTGCGGGGTTTTCGCTGACCGAGGAAGGTCGCGAGGTCTATCAATCGGCGTTGCAGCTATTAAGTGCGCTGGAAAGTTTCCGCACCGAGGTCAACGGCCTGCACCAGCATTTGCGCGGCGAGTTGATCATCGGCCTGACCGACAACCTCGTCACCCTCCCCCACATGCGCATTACCCACGCCCTCGCACAACTGAAGGAGCGCGGGCCGGATGTGCAGATTCAGATCCGCATGATTGCACCGAACGAAGTTGAGCAAGGTGTGCTCGACGGGCGTCTGCATGTTGGCGTGGTGCCGCAGGCCAGCGCGTTGTCGGGCCTGGAATATCAGCCGCTGTACAGCGAGCGTTCGCTGCTTTATTGCGCGGTGGGCCATCCGCTGTTTTACGTCGATGACAAGCAACTGGATGACGAACGCCTGAACAGTCAGGACGCGATTGCACCAACGTTTCGTTTGCCCGCGGATATTCAGGCGCACTACCAGGCACTCAATTGCACGGCCAGTGCATCTGACCGGGAAGGCATGGCGTTTTTGATTTTGACCGGGCGTTACATTGGGTATTTGCCGGATCATTACGCCAGCCTTTGGGTGCAGCAGGGGCGTTTGCGTGCTTTGAAAGCAGGGACGCGGTTTTACGATTTGAGTCTGGCATCGGTCACGCGCAAGGGGCGGCGCCCTCATTTGGTGCTGGAGAGCTTTTTGGAGAGTCTGGCGGCGACGCGTTGATCGGGATTGCGATGTTGGTGAAGTACAGCAAGATCAAGGGATCGCAGCCTTCGGCAGCTCCTACAGGGGGGATAAGTTGAGCAGGTGGACAGGTTTTTGCAGAGGGGGAATTACTTCGTTCCTTTGATAAGAAGCCTTAAGCCATGCAGCCAGATTCCGCACCGTCCAGCGACTTGATCTACGGCCTCAACGACCGCCCCAAACCACTCGCCGCCACCCTTGCCGCGCTGCAACACGTGCTCGCCAGTTTCGTCGGCATCATCACCCCGCCGCTGGTGATTGGTTCGGCGCTGGGGCTGACGGCGTATTTGCCGTATCTGATCAGCATGGCCTTGATGGTTTCGGGCGTCGGCACCTTTATTCAGGCGCGGCGGCCGTTCGGGATTGGCGCCGGGATGATCTGTCTGCAAGGCACCAGTTTCGCCTTTCTCGGTGCGGTGCTGTCGGCGGGGTTTCTGGTCAAGCAACGTGGCGGCAGCCCGGAAGACATTCTGGCGATGATTTTCGGTGTGTGTTTTTTCGGCGCGATCGTGCAGATCGTCCTCAGCCGTTTCATCGGTCAATTGCGTCGAGTCGTAACGCCGCTGGTGACCGGGATCGTTATCACCCTGATCGGCATCAGTCTGATCAAAGTCGGCATCACTGATCTGGGCGGCGGCTTCAATGCGCCGGATTTCGGTGCGCCGGGCAATCTGGCGTTGGGCGTGTTCGTGCTGCTGACGATCATTCTGCTCAACCGCTCGAACACGCCGTGGGTGCGCTTGTCGGCGATCATCATAGGTTTAGTGCTGGGCAGTCTGGCCGCGTGGTTCAGCGGGAAACTGCTGCCGCAGCCATTACCTGACTTGCCGCTGGTGAATTTTCCTACACCGTTCAAGTTCGGATTCAGCTTCGACTGGACAGCTTTCCTGCCGGTCGCGCTGATTTATCTGATCAGCACCATCGAAACCGTCGGTGACCTCACCGCCAATTGCATGCTCGCCCGCCAGCCGATCAGCGGCCCTTCTTATATAAGCCGCCTGCGCGGTGGCGTGCTGGGTGACGGCGTGAGCTGCATGATCGCCGCGACCTTCAGCGCTTTCCCCAACACCACGTTCGCGCAGAACAACGGCGTGATCCAACTGACTGGCGTTGCCAGCCGTTACGTCGGGCTGTATATCGGCGCGATCCTGTTTTGTCTCGGACTGTTCCCGATGATCGGCGCGGTGCTGCAACAGATCCCGAAACCGGTACTCGGCGGCGCGACCCTGGTGATGTTCGGTGCGGTGGCTGCGGCCGGCGTGCGCATCCTCGCGCAGTCGTCGCTGGATCGGCGCAGCATGTTGATCATCGCCACATCGTTCGGCGTTGGTCTGGGCATCGCCGCACAACCGAACCTGCTGCATCTGCTGCCGAAACTGGTGCAGAACCTGTTCGACTCGGCGATCACCAGCGGCGGTTTGACGGCGATCATCCTGTGCCTGTTGCTGCCGGAGTCAAAAACCGAGGTCGCCGAAGCGCACGCGCCGCTGAACAAGATCGAACAGGCGTAACGGTTTTATCATTTCAGGACTTGTCGGATCTCTGTGGGTGCGCTATCAACGCAACTGGTTGCACCCACAGACAAACCCGGAAGTGCCTATGACCTTTGAAGTCCCAGCCCACGGCGGAAAACCCGCCAGCCGCATTCGTCAGAAAAACGAAGAGACCATCCTCAAAGCCGCCGAAGACGAGTTCGCCCGTCACGGGTACAAAGGCACCAGCATGAACACCATCGCCCAGAATGCCGGGTTGCCCAAGGCGAACCTGCATTACTACTTCACCAACAAACTCGGTTTGTACGTGGCGGTGCTGAGCAACATCATCGAGCTGTGGGACAGCACCTTCAACACGCTCACCGCCGAGGACGATCCGGCCGAGGCGCTGACCCGCTACATCCGCGCCAAGATGGAGTTCTCCCGGCGCCAGCCGCAAGCCTCGCGGATCTTTGCGATGGAAGTGATCAGCGGCGGCGAATGCCTGACCGAATATTTCAATCAGGATTACCGCGCCTGGTTCACTGGCCGCGCGGCGGTGTTTCAGGCGTGGATCGATGCGGGCAAAATGGACGCGGTTGATCCGGTGCATCTGATTTTCCTGTTGTGGGGCAGCACCCAGCACTATGCCGATTTCGCCACGCAGATCTGTCGCGTCAGCGGTCGCAGCAAGTTGACCAAGCAAGACATGGAAGACGCCGGCAACAACCTGATCCGCATCATTCTCAAAGGCTGCGGCCTCACTCCTTCTCTATAAGACGTTTATGCCTTTCACCCTCAGCGGTTTTTGCGAGTACCGCGAAGAGATTCGCAAAAGCCGCTTTATCACCTTCGCCACGCCGATCGGCAGCCCTGCTGATGCGCAGGCGTTCTTTGAACAGCACAGCGATTTCAATGCTTCGCACAATTGCTGGGCGTGGAAACTCGGTGATCAATATCGCAGCAATGACGATGGCGAACCGGGCGGTACTGCGGGGCGCCCGATTCTTGCGGCGATTGAAGCGCAGGATTGCGATCAGGTCGCGGTGCTGGTCATTCGTTGGTACGGCGGGATTCAACTCGGCACTGGTGGTTTGGCCCGGGCCTATGGCGGTGGTGCGAACAAGTGTTTGCAGACGGCGGCTAAGGTTGAGTTGATCAGTCGGGTGGCGTTGAGTTGTGCTTGCGGGTTTGCCGAGTTGGCGTTGGTGAAGTTACGCGTGGCGGATTTGGCTGGGTTGGTTGTTGAGGAGAATTTTACGGCGAATGGCGTTGAGTTGAAGTTGGCGGTGGGTGAAGCGCAGATTGCGGTGTTGCAGGGGCAGTTGGCGGATTTGAGTCGTGGGCGGATTTTGTTGGAGCGGTAGAGCAATATCGAAAGATCGCAGCGTGCCGCAGCTCCTACAGGGGTGCGATGTTTTGGAGCGGATGCGAAATTTCATATCCCGCAAACTTGCCCACATCTGCTGTGCACCCGACTGTGGATAACCTGAGCACATAACGCTGTAACCCTTCTGTCACGTGGCTTTGCGCGGTTTGTTCACTTTTCGTTCAATTTGCCCGACGAAATGTAATTTTCAAGCAGAAACAATCGGTTAGCCACGTTTAGCACCATTAGAAGAAAGCACCACAGTGCTTATGCCCAGCTTTTCAGCTTGCGCACAATAACTGTGGAGCAACCTGTGGATAACCCGTTCATGACCGCCGCAGTCGCAGGTTCTGCCTAGCCCCCGCGGGTTTGCTCGTTTTTTGATCAGTTGCCAACGGGCAAAACTGGAGCCCGATCAACGGTTTTGCGCTGTAATGGTGCTGCGAATCCCGCCGATTTTCACCGCAATGCTCTGCGCCGAGCGCCCGCACCCGCAGCCCGCTCGGGTTCCTGACTCAATGGCCAGGAAATTGCTTTATCCACAGGCACAACTTCAAGCAAGTCGAGCCTGTCATGCCAATCGCGCCTCCCCTCCCGCGCCTGCAACTGCGCCACATCAGCAAACGTTATCCCGGTTGTCTGGCCAACGATGCCATCGACCTGAGCATCGCGCCCGGAGAAATTCACGCCCTGCTCGGGGAAAACGGGGCGGGCAAAAGTACCTTGATGAAAATTATCTACGGCGTCACCCAGGCCGACGCCGGGGAAATGCTCTGGCAAGGCCAACGCATCAACATCCGCAATCCGGCGCAGGCACGGCAGTTGGGCATCGGCATGGTGTTCCAGCATTTCTCGCTGTTCGAAACCCTCAGCGTTGCGCAGAACATCGCGCTGGCGATGGGCGCGAAGGCTGGCACGCCGAAACAACTGGAGCCGAAGATTCGTGAAGTGTCGCGCCGTTATGGCATGGCGCTGGAGCCGGAGCGACTTGTCCACAGCCTGTCGATCGGCGAGCGGCAGCGCGTGGAAATCATCCGTTGCCTGATGCAGGACATTCGTCTGCTGATTCTCGACGAACCGACGTCGGTGCTGACCCCGCAGGAGGCCGATGAACTGTTCATCACCCTGCGCAGTCTCGCCGCCGAAGGCTGCAGCATTCTGTTTATCAGCCACAAGCTCGGCGAAGTACGCGCGCTGTGTCATAGCGCGACGGTTCTGCGCGGCGGGCGCGTGGCCGGGCATTGCGTGCCGGCCGAATGCTCGGATCAGCAATTGGCGCAGTTGATGGTTGGCGAAGCGGCGGCGTTGATTGGCGACTATCCGAAAGTCAGCGGCGGCGCGGCTTTTTTGCAGGTGAAGGGCTTGAGCTGGCACAACCCCGATCCGTTTGGCTGCTCGCTGACTGACATTGATGTGCAGGTGCGCAGCGGTGAAATCGTCGGCATCGCCGGAGTTGCGGGGAATGGCCAGGATGAGTTGCTCGCCTTGCTCAGTGGCGAACAAACCTTGCCTCGGGCGGAAGCTGCGACTATTCGATTCGCCGAGCAACACGTCGCCGATTTACGCCCGGACGCGCGACGCAAATTGGGCTTGGCGTTCGTCCCCGCCGAGCGCCTCGGCCATGGTGCGGTGCCGGAATTGAGTCTGGCGGACAACGCCCTGCTCACCGCTTTCCAACAAGGTTTGGTCAGCCACGGTTTGATCGAACGCGGCAAAGTCGAAGTCCTCGCCCAACAAATCATTCAGCGCTTCGGCGTAAAAACCCCGGACACGCAAACCGCTGCGCGCAGCCTCTCTGGCGGCAACCTGCAGAAATTCATCCTCGGCCGGGAAATCCTTCAGCAACCGAAACTGCTGATCGCCGCGCATCCGACCTGGGGCGTCGATGTCGGCGCCGCCGCGACCATCCACCGTGCGTTGATCGCGTTGCGCGATGCCGGCGCGGCGATTCTGGTGATTTCCGAAGACCTCGACGAACTGTTCCAGATCAGCGACCGCCTCGGCGCCTTGTGTGGCGGACGCCTGTCGGCGCTGCACAACACCGGCGATACGCAACTCAGCGATGTCGGCGGCTGGATGGCCGGCCAGTTCGACAACCCACCTTCCGCCGCCACGGTTTAACGGAGTTTTACTCATGCTGCTTTCCCTCGAACCCCGTGGCCAGCAATCGCGTCTGATGCTGTGGTGCTCGCCGTTACTGGCGGCGGCGCTGACGCTCGGTTGCGGCTCGCTGCTGTTTATCGCCCTCGGCCACGACCCGCTGCAAACCTTGCACACGCTGTTGATTGCACCGGTCAGCGATATGTATGGCGTCTCCGAATTGCTGGTCAAAGCGCTGCCGATTCTGCTCTGCGCACTGGGTCTCGCGGTGGCCTATCAGGCGCGGATCTGGAACATCGGCGCCGAAGGTCAATTGCTTCTCGGCGCCCTTGCCGGCAGCGCCTTGGCGGTGAACATCATCGATATGCAAAGCCGTTGGGCGCTGGTGTTGATTCTGCTCACCGGCACCCTCGCCGGCGCGGCGTGGGCCGGGCTGACGGCATGGTTGCGCACGCGCTTCAACGCCAACGAAATTCTCACCAGCATCATGCTCAATTACATCGCGCTGAACCTGCTGCTCTTCTGTGTGCATGGGCCGCTGAAGGATCCGGCCGGGTTCAACTTTCCCGAGTCGGCGATGTTCGGCGACGCCAGCCGTTTGCCGTTGTTGATGGAGGATGGCCGCGTGCACGCCGGGGTGTATTTCGCCCTGCTCGCACTGGTCGCGGTGTGGGTGTTGTTGCAGAAAAGCTTTGTCGGTTTCCAGATCAAAGTGCTTGGGCTGGACAAGCGTGCAGCGGGGTTTGTCGGCTTTCGCGAGAAGCGTTTGATCTGGCTGGCGCTGTTGATCAGCGGCGGCTTGGCTGGGCTCGCTGGCGTCTGTGAAGTCACCGGGCCGATTGGCCAATTGGTGCCGCAGGTGTCGCCGGGTTACGGCTATGCGGCGATTACCGTGGCGTTTCTCGGACGCCTCAATCCGATCGGGATTCTGTTTTCCAGCCTGTTGATGGCGCTGCTGTACATCGGTGGCGAGAGCGCGCAGATGACGATGAATCTGCCGCAGGCGATCACCCAGTTGTTCCAGGGAATGATGCTGTTTTTCCTGCTCGCCTGTGACGTGCTGATCCTCTATCGGCCACGCCTGAATCTGCGCTGGGTGAAGCGCACGTCGACCACCGCCGTAACCGCCGGAGCGCTGTGATGGACATCGATCTGTTGAGCAATATTTTCTACGCCATGGTGCGTTGCGGCACGCCGCTGTTGCTGGTGGCGTTGGGTGAACTGATCTGCGAGAAGAGCGGCGTGCTCAATCTCGGGCAGGAAGGGATGATGCTGTTTGGTGCAGTGATTGGTTTTATCGTCGCGCTGAACAGCGGCAACCTGTGGCTCGGCGTGTTGCTGGCGATGTTGGCCGGGATGTTGTTGTCGTCACTGTTTGCGCTGGTGGCGCTGGTGTTCAATGCCAATCAAGTCGCGACCGGGTTGGCCCTGACGATTTTTGGTGTCGGGCTGTCGACCTTTGTCGGCGCGGCCTGGGTGGGGAAACCACTGGCCGGTTTCGAGCCGTTGGCGATTCCTTATCTGAGTGAAATTCCGCTGATCGGGCGGATGCTGTTTGCTCAGGATTTGCTGGTGTATCTGTCGTTCGCGCTGTTTGCGCTGGTGGCGTGGGTGATCATCAAAAGTCGTGTCGGGTTGATCATTCAAGCCGTGGGTGAGAACCCGGATGCGGCCAGTGCGATGGGCTTGCCGGTGTTGACCGTGCGTACCTTGGCGGTGCTGTTTGGCGGGGCAATGGCCGGGTTGGCCGGGGCTTATTTGTCGCTGGCGTACACGCCGATGTGGGCGGAAAACATGACCGCCGGGCGTGGCTGGATCGCGCTGGCGCTGGTGGTGTTTGCCAGTTGGCGGGTGTGGCGGTTGTTGCTGGGGGCTTATTTGTTTGGGCTCGCCAGCATCCTGCATTTGGTCGCGCAGGGGTTGGGGCTGGCGATTCCGTCGAGTTTGCTGGCGATGCTGCCGTACGTGGCGACGATTGTGGTGTTGGTGCTGTTGTCACGGGATGCGTTGCGTACGCGGTTGTATGCACCGGTTTCGCTGGGGCAGCCTTGGCAGGCGGGGCATTAAGAGGTGAATTCAGTGGCCCCATCGCTGGCAAGCCAGCTCCCACAGGTTCAGTGGTGATCACAAATTTTGTGCACGGCACAGACACTGTGGGAGCTGGCTTGCCAGCGATGAGGCCCTGACAGGCAACACCTGAGCAATGCCCCACGCCAGTTCGAAGACCAGGAAAACCAGCAGGATCGAACTGGCACCATGGGCCAAGGCGTACGCCTGCCAAACCGCAAACAAAAACCGCGCCACCGCGTCATACCGTCCATAAAGCGCCTGCGGATCACGAATCCGCAGCACCGCCCACACGCACACCACCGACCCCAACAGATTCGCCATCAACATGTGCACAGGCTGAAACGCCGGCAATTCGCCGGGTAAATCCAGCGCACTCAACAGCCCATGCACAAGCGCAAAACTCCATGGCGTGGCAAACGCTGCCGTGACGACCAAGTCATACCAGGCACTGCCGCGCACCACGTTGCGATATTGCGTTGAAGTCCACATCGTCCTTGCTCCAGAAATTCAGGGAGCAAGTACGTTAAAGCCTGGAGTATGCTCCAGGGTCAATAGCCCTTTTGAGAGTCGCCATGCGCATCGGTGAATTAGCCCTGGCCAGCGCCGTCAGCCGTGACACCCTGCGTTTCTATGAGCAACGCGGGTTGATTGCGGCGCAGCGTAGCGCCAACGGTTACCGCGACTATCCACCGGAGATGGTGCAACTGGTGCTCTATATCAAAACCGCGCAGCGCCTGGGATTTACCCTCGGCGAGATCGGCGACAGTGTCGCGGCGTTGTGGGACGCCCCCGATCCGGACAACGCCGTGGCGCAGTTGCTGCGCGACAAACTGCAACTGATCGAAACCCGCATGGGCGAGCTCGACGTGCTGCGGCAAGAGCTGCAACTTCGGCTCGGTCAGGCCTGTCCATTGAATCCATGATCCTCATTCATCAAGGAAGCCCCTCATGTCTGCAAAAAACGCACTGATTATCGGCGCCTCCCGGGGCCTTGGCCTCGGTCTGGTGAAAACCCTGCTGGCCGACGGCTGGCAAGTCACCGCCACCGTGCGCAATCCTGCCAATGCTCAGGCGCTGGAAGCACTGGGCAAGGTGCGGATCGAGAAGCTCGACATGGACGATCAGCAAGCGGTGATCGCATTGAGTCAGCAACTCAAAGGCGAAACGTTTGATCTGCTGTTCGTCAACGCCGGGGTCAAAGGCCCGGCCGATCAGACCCCGGGCGGCGCGACATTGGCCGAAGTCGGTCAGCTGTTTTTCACCAACGCGGTGGCGCCGATCAATCTGGCCCAGCGTTTTGTCGGGCAGATCCGCGAGGGCAGCGGTGTGCTGGCGTTCATGAGTTCCGGGCTGGGCAGCGTGACCGTGCCGGACGCGCCGGAACTGGCGCTGTACAAGGCCAGCAAGGCTGCGCTGAATTCGATGACCAACAGTTTTATCACGCAATTGGGCGAGCAAAAGATGACCGTGTTGTCGCTGCATCCGGGTTGGGTGAAGACGGACATGGGCGGCGAAGGGGCTGACCTTGATGTGGAAACCAGCACCCGTGGGCTGATCGATCAGGTGAATGCGTACACCGGCAAGGGCGGGCATCACTTCATCAATTACAAGGGTGAAACGATTCCCTGGTAATTGATGATCCCCTGTAGGAGCTGCCGAAGGCTGCGATCTTTTGATTGTAAAAAACAAGATCAAAAGATCGCAGCCTTCGGCAGCTCCTACAGGGTTGCGTATTTTGTTGGAATGGGCGTTGTCGGATTACATCGCCATTGGGTTGTGTATTTTGGTGATGTTGTCCTGTCGGGTTGGGCTTGCCCGATGCAGCGTTTTGTTCGAAACTGCGCACCTCGTCCCCGCGGCGACCCTGGATCAGCAGACAGGGCATCACTGAGCTGGCAACCCTGAACCCATTTTCAGAGGAGCCGGCAACATGCCCGCGACCCGTACCTGGTTAAAAAATCCCCTCGCTATTTTCACCTCCAACGAGCTCGATGCCCGTGGCGGTCTAGTCGTGCAAGACGGTGTCATCGTCGAAGTACTGGCTGCCGGCCAACAGCCGTCGGCGCCGTGCGCTGAAGTGTTCGATGCCCGCGAGCATGTGATCCTGCCGGGCCTGATCAACACCCATCACCATTTCTATCAAACCCTCACCCGCGCCTGGGCCCCAGTGGTCAATCAGCCGTTGTTCCCGTGGCTGAAAACCCTGTACCCGGTGTGGGCGCGACTGACACCGGAGAAACTCGCCCTCGCCACCAAAGTCGCTTTGGCCGAGCTGCTGCTGTCCGGTTGCACCACCGCTGCCGACCACCACTATCTGTTCCCGGACGGCCTGGAAAACGCCATCGACGTGCAAGTCGAAACCGTGCGTGAACTGGGCATGCGCGCCATGCTTACTCGCGGCTCGATGAGCCTCGGCGAGAAGGACGGTGGCCTGCCACCACAACAGACCGTGCAGGAAGGTCAGGTGATTCTCGACGACAGTCAGCGCCTGATTCACGAGTACCACGAGCGTGGCGATGGCGCGCAGATCCAGATCGCGCTGGCGCCGTGCTCGCCGTTCTCGGTGACCCCGGAAATCATGTCGGCCAGTGCTGAACTGGCGAACAAACTCGACGTGCGCCTGCACACGCACCTGGCGGAAACCCTCGATGAAGAAGATTTCTGCCTGCAGCGTTTCGGCCTGCGCACCGTCGATTATCTCGACAGCGTCGGCTGGCTCGGCCCGCGCACCTGGCTGGCGCACGGTATTCACTTCAACCCGGACGAAATCGCGCGTCTCGGCGAGGCTGGCACCGGCATTTGCCATTGCCCGAGTTCGAACATGCGTCTGGCTTCCGGCATCTGCCCGAGTATTGATCTGACTGACGCCGGTGCGCTGTTTGGTCTGGGCGTCGATGGTTCGGCGTCCAACGATGCCTCGAACATGATTCTGGAAGCGCGTCAGGCGCTGTACATCCAGCGTCTGCGTTATGGCGCCGAGAAGATCACTCCGGAACGCGTGCTGGGTTGGGCGACCAAGGGCTCGGCGAGCTTGTTGGGCCGTACCGACATTGGTGAGATTGCTATGGGCAAGCAGGCGGATCTGGCGTTGTTCAAGCTCGATGAGCTGCGTTTCTCCGGCAGCCATGATCCGATTTCGGCGCTGCTGTTGTGCGGCGCCGATCGTGCGGATCGAGTGATGATCGGTGGCAAGTGGCGCGTGGTCGATGGCCAGGTTGAAGGCCTTGACCTCAAAGGCTTGATCGCCGATCACAGCCAGGCGGCACGCCAACTGATCGCCGGCACCTGATCCCCCTCCCCATATGATCGTTCCCACGCTCTGCGTGGGAATGCATCTCGGGACGCTCCGCGTCCCAGCAGCGGACGCAGAGCGTCCATGGCGGCATTCCCACGCGGAGCGTGGGAACGATCAATATCAAAGGCCGAGCAGGGACAGCATGATGAACGTCGCAAACAGCACAAAGTGCGTCATGCCTTCGATGGCATTGGTTTCGCCGTCATTGAGGTTGATCGCACTAACGATCAAGGTCAGGAAAATCATCACCGTCTGCACTGGCGTCATCGCCATCTGAAATGGCTGGCCGGTATACAGCGCCATCGCTTCCATCACCGGCACCGTCAGAATCACCGTCGACAGCGACGCGCCCATCGCAATGTTCACCACCGACTGCATGCGGTTGGCCAACGCTGCGCGCAACGCGGTCAAAATCTCCGGCGCTGCTGAAATGGCCGCCACCAGAATCGCCGTGATCACCGGCGGCGCGCCCGTGCCTTCCAGGCCCAGATCGAGGGTCTTCGACATCACTTCGGCCAGTGCGCCGATCACCACAATGCCAAACACCAGAATGCCGATCGACAGGCCGATGCTCGGTGCTTTCACCTGCGCGTCCTGTGGTTCTTTCTTGCGGCGTTTATCCGGATAGCTGTAGCTGAAAAAGTAACTGTGCGGGCCGACCTGCATGCGCAGAAACAGCGCGTAAAGCACCACCATCGCACCGATGGTGAACGCTGAATAAATCTTCCAGTTGGCCTCGGGAATAAACTCCGGCACCACCATCGACACGCCCATGGCGGTGAGGATCATCACGCTGTAGCTGCGCGCCGAATCGTCGTTGTAGGACTGTTCGCCGTGCTTGATCCCGCCCATCAGCGCGGCGAGGCCGAGGATGCCGTTGATGTCGAGCAATATGCTTTTCTAGACACATGAATTCATCTAGAAGGTATAACCCTATATAAATCAACAGCTTATACAAAGATTTTGACACCTAAAACTTGACACCCATTTCCATGTGCTTCGGATACCCCAGACGAAAAAAACGCTGAATTCATAGAAACTCCAGTACCTCCCATAGGCTGTGAACGGAAGAGAGATCTCACAATGATCGAGATGAGGTCATCGTGGCCAGGTTGCCCATCACCTCGGATTGACAGTTGGGAAACCCTAGCGCACCGTCCATCGCCTTTGCCCTCCCCCAAATCACCAATCTCAAGGGTGGACAGCTGGCGCGTATCGCAGTGTTGTCTGCGGCGAGGCGCGGGATGTCCAGTCACACCTGAAAAAAATTACGGTTTGCGCTGGACGTGATTCAAGCCGATTCGGATACTAATATTAGCTTCGATAACACAAGCTAGGGGCCTAACACCAACTGGACTAAATATATGCGGAGGTAGTGCTTGTATCCGTAGAACACGGCGACGGATAAATCGATAATTGGTTCAAACGCTAAGTCAATATTCATTTAATTAATGCCCCGCCAGCAGTCCCGGCAAAGAGCTATTAGAGACCACTTGGTTGAGGATGACCAAGCAATCGCTCAGTGAAATGCTGCCTAGGAACTGAGTACGCTGGGAAGCAGCAACCGCCTTCCTTGCGCTCCCCCATGCTTAGGTATGCCGATAACGACGAACCCTCTCGTCCAGCCTAATCCTTACCCCCCGGCGTATTCGCTGATCAGCGTCTAGGCCGGCAATTCCTTATCAGCGAAACACAGACCAACAGATATACCAAACAACATATCAATTGTCGGCCAACCTTTCACTGCTACGTGAGGTTAATGCAAAATCCCGTCCCTAAATACATGTAAGAGTATGCTTTTAATACACTGTTTAAAACTTTAGACGCACGCACGAAAGTTCTTGACCAGAGCAACCAGACCACTACGCTATGCCGCTTTCAACGTAGGGTCTCATTATGCTTACCTACCAAGTGCAGGATGATCGCATCACATTCAAGTGGGATGATGATGAATGTATTCACGACTACAGGATTTCTACTATCCACACTCCATCGTGGGTCGACAAAGAAGTGCTCTATAAAGTAGCCGAGGCGGTTAGGGCATTGTGCATCACTGGAGAGACTACTAGCTATTCAGGACGCTTCCGGGCAAGTAGATATATCTTCAACCACGTTACCAAGCTCCGGTTAAAGTTCCCGCCTGCGGAAGATGACTGGAGCAACTTCATACTTACACACTACTCCCATCACCTCTACAACAAAGATCATAAGCCCAAAACCCGATATGACCATTGGAACGCGGTGGCGTTTGTCTACAAAAAACTGAGGCGGGATGGATTCATACCGGAAGACACATTCATCCCAAATGCAAAAGCGAATTCCGTCAGTCAACCGGAGAATATGTCTCAACCGGCTGGTTACGGGACTGTGCACACGCCTATTCCCAAAGGGCCACGATTTCTGCTTCCCAAAAAATACCTTGTGGAAGAAGGCTTGAGTTTTGAAGATGACGTGTACCTACTTAATCTTAAGAACACCCTCGAGACAAGGGCCGATGCCATCGTCGAATGCTCGGTAGACTACTGGAATCGAATGCTAAGATGCCACGCCCGAGGTGATGAGCTATGTAAGAACATCTCGAACGACGAAATCGAGGCGGTGCTCGAGAGCGGACAATTCAGCAGAAACGGGATGCATCTTGCGCATCCAGATTCGCCTACAGGTATTAACTGGTTTCTAGCCGTCGCTCGATATTACGCCGAACAGACTGACGAGCTTAAATCGATGACATTCGACGACCTGCAAGAACTACCTTTCTTCAGGCCCGTCATCTACAACTCCCATAGCAAGCCAAAACTTAGGGCACGACTATGGGAGGCTGCCGGCGACGACTGTATCGATAACAATACAGTTAACGAAACTTTCAACCGACTACTCGGCTACTTGTCACCCAGAGACTGCGCAGTTGCAAGTGCGATCATTGCATCAGAAAACCCTTCGTTCAATCCATCATCACTGACCAACATAAGGTTATACCGACGAGACGGAAAATTCTATCTACGCGGCAATAGTGACACCAAGCGAATAACAGTCAGCGTTAGCAAACCTCGCGCGCAGTCACGCAAGGTCTCTGTACTTCCCCCATTGAGCACTCGGATCGTTATGGATGTGATTCGGTGTACAAACATGCCAAGACGACGCCTTTTATCGGAGGGTAAGAGCGGGTGGAGGAAGCTGTTCCTTGTCTCGAGCAGAAACCAAATTGGCTCCAGTCCTAACTTTGCAAAAACCTTGACTACAAATGCTGGACTCTCTCTGCACGATTTATATAAAGATGAACTAGACAAAGTAGGCGTAACTCCAAGCATGGTCAATCTCTACACGATCCGATGCACTCAAGGGATTTTGGAGTTTTTGCGTACTGGTAGTCTCCAGGCCGTAGCGGACATGCTGGGTAACTCTTTGCAGGTGGTCAGAGATAAATATATTCCGGCCTGGATGGTTCATCGATGGGCGACGAGGTTTTTCAGGGTGCTACATCAAAAGTTTATCTTAGTAGCAACAGAGGGCGAGCCTTGGCAGTTAGCTGCATCTGACTTTAGCACTCGAGAAGAGCTACAGGCTTTTGTCCGACGGATACTATTAGGCCTTAAGAAGGGAGATCCCTTAAGCGAAGCCTTACGCTCGAAGCTGGGTCATTACTCGCCTGACCCCAGCTCTCTAATTGAAATGTTTGTAGAGCGCGAACTGCTATTTGATCGGAGTGCGGCTAGCCTTGCCGCGATCTACGCATACGCAGATGCCGTCGATAAGCTTGCACCAGAAGAACGCTTAGTGATCGATGAGCGAACTAGCGTGCCCTTATGGATCTTCCCGGCGCTCAGGGATTTAGTAGCGAAAACAATTTCCCTCGATTTCGATAGCGCATCTAACGCTGAGATGGCTATTGCGGGCAGGGTTTCGGGCGACTCCATGAGTGAACTCCGAAAATCGCATGCTCGTGCGACCATCCTGAAGCAAGACCTTCGTCCGCTAGTCTCCCTTTCCGATTGGAAGGCCATCTAATGGAAGACTTTTCATTCGACGAACGTCGTATCAAAGCGATGATCGAGCACGCGGAACGGCAAAGCAAAATCTATAAAAGAAGCCACAGCTATCAAGCAGATTGGCTGGTAAGAGGTGGGATCGGAAGTCAGGAATGGCTGGTCAGTTTTCCAGGTGGGTCAAAGCTTCAGTGCATGAGCTTTGATCGCTTGATGGCGGACGGCACCAACCTCACCGACGCCCCTAATAAGCTGCTGCTGGAAACGGTGCAGAAATGGTTATTTCACTGTCGCATGGGCACCATTACAGGTAAACCAGTCGCGGAAGGTCGATGGATCACATACTTTAGCTTCGCTATGAATCTGGCGGCACGCGCCAATCTTTATAAAGATACTTATGAAACCAGTACGCATGGCTTCAGGCTCTTCGATGAGGATGCCTGCAAAGCTATCGCCGAAACTTTCAGTCAGGGTGGATGGACTGCTGCTTTGTTGTTGAAGGAGCGTTTCATTTCACACCTGCTCGATATCTTACCTGTCTCCTTCTCATTAGAAGATCTTATATCAGACCCGGACGCCCTGCCAGTTGAGCTCACAAGAGAAGCGATTTCCTACTTTACTCGAAACGACCTCTATGTCTCCAGCGCCCAAAACAGCACCTATGATAAAGGATTGCTGTCAAGAGACTATATTGGCTCCATTCTCGGTCGACCTTCAACGTCTCTGCATAATGCAAATTTTCGACTGTTCATTAGGCAGTTTGAGCCGGCCTTAGCCCATGACGACTTACTACAAAGAGGTGTACGAGCAAACCTTCACAGCACTCAAAATACTAAGACAATAGATGAAGCAGCTGACGGGGCGATGGGCATCAGCTCTTTTATGGATACCATGTCGTGCCTAAAATTATTTTTCCAAGGCCATGATATTCTGCCCGAAGACATCCCCGACATTAAGCTGAACATTGATCAACTTGTTCTTGATTACAAGCCACACTTGAAGCCAGGTGGCCACACCAAATTGCTACCTCTTGATATTGGCTTCAAATGCCTGAATCAGGCCTGCAAGTGGATAACAGTCTACGGAAATGCCATAGTTGAGTCTCTGATTTTTTACATCGAGCAATTCGTCTCTATTGACGAAGACAATTCATTGTCGAAACAGTCCGTAAAAAAGAACGAGCTCTTCCAGAAAACAAAACACCTTTGGATGACGAGAGGTATGGAAAACCTACCTGCCCAGCCGCTATTCCAAGCGCTCAACATAAGCAGGCTCCAAACCAAAGAGAAGAAAAATTTCCCTGTAGATAAAACCAACTACAAAATGGTGATGGAATCTTTTTATGGCGCTTGCGCCATAATTATCGGCATCGTAAAACCTATTCGGAATACTGAGCTTAGTACCCTTGAACGTAACTGTCTATCTACTGACCGGGGCAACAATGGCGCTTTTATGGGCCACATGGTTGGCAAAACTGGGGAGTTGGGTGCAAACGACTTCATTGAGCGCCCTATTCCCTACGTTGCTGCCCATGCCATCCAGCTACTCCAAGTGCTCGGCGAAAAGCTAGCAGATATCTATGGAGATGAATCGGAGTACGCAGGGAGGCTGTTTTATATTCCGGGCCGAGGATTCAAATGCCCTAGTGGCGAAATTCCTGAATGGAAAGTGAACTTGTGCATTAATACTTTCTGCGATGCTATCCAACTGCCCGTCGATAAAATAGGTCGGCGATGGTATGTGCGCATTCACGAGATGAGAAAATTCTTCCTCCTGCTCGTACATAGACACGTAGGAGATTCAGCGAAAGAATTGCTGAGGTATATGGCAGGTCACTCCAATAGGAAGCATATTGATGATTACACAGATTATGAACCGTCAGATTCGGAAGCCGTCCGATATGAATCCGAATGCATCGACGACAAGCTCATTGCTCTTGAAAACGGCTTGCTGTCCAAAGATACAAACCAAGGGCTTCTAGCGCTTTACATAGAAGCCTTGAAGCACTTCAAAGCCACCAGCATCGCCTCGATTAGCAACAAGGAATTGCTCAAATACCTAGACAAAATGGTGCAACAACCTGAGTTCGATATGACCACATATAAAGTCAGGCTTGAATCTTACGACGAAGAAATCTACACCATCGATTTCGCCATTTGCCTAGGAGGCCAAAAAGATGAGAGATACAACAAATAAAAATCTCCACTCTCGTCACACTTGGCTTTCACAGGTGCTATCTAAAGAAATTACACCGTCGAAAGCCCAGCTTCGAGCCCTATCCTCGATGCGAGGCTTCTGCAAACTGGATGTCGCTGGCTGCTTCACATCGATTTCGCTCAACTCCCTGAAGCAAGCGGCTAAGGTTGCACAGTTTGGCATCTCTGGGTCAAGCCTGTGGGACAAGATGCTACAGATGAGAACCATGGCATTCGCCCTGTTGACTCCCAAGGTTAACCCGGCGCCGGCGCCTAACCTTCCTTCAGACAAGGATCAGGCGCGCATCGCGCTGCTGGAGGCTCACATCGCCTCGATGGCGTACTTTGACATCCTGACTTTCCTAGAGCGTATTGATCCTCAGAACACCCGTAGCGCTGATGAAATCCGTGCAGCCATCGCACTTAAAGTCAAAACGTCCAAGGCCAAATATCACTCTTTCCTGATAAGCGACCAGATATTTTCTTCAGAGAAAATGAAGGTTATCGACGGCGGCAAAAAGGATGGGTAAGCAACTCTACACGGAATATGATTCCGTAAGCGTACCAGACAAAGCTATGCCGGTTCGGAAGACTGGGGCGTTCATTGGAAAGCCACGCATTATCAGAAATTTCGTACTTATTCGTTGGCCCAACGGGAGGCCATGTAACCTTGCCAATCTATGGATGGATGAGATCTGCGCGTCCACAGGCGCCAGGGATTCTGCGCGGGTAGACGCGGCGCTCATCACGCACTTCGTTCGCTTCTGCTCTGTCAAGAACATTCAATTCAGTAATTTCAACGAAACTAATTTTCAGGATTTTACTAAACAGCTAGTTGAAGAAACCAAATCCACCCTTCGTGGTATCGAACCAGCAAGGAACAACAACCGCACCCGGCTAATTCAGCATACCATGCTTAACTTTCTGCACTGGCTAACCGAAAATTACCCAAATCTATCTAAAACACCATTGATAGGCTTAAAGAATAGCGGTGCAAACATCACGATATCTTACGAGACAAATCCCAAAACCAAGCGATGCTACATGGTTCATCCACTGCTCGTAGCTCCCGTGCCGTACAACGATGACAAGGTGGCAATAGACGAACATATCATCCAAAAAATCCAGGATGAGATTTTCCGGAAGCGAGACTGGGAGGATCTGCCTGCTAGCTCCAGACTTAAATCAATCAGTGACCTCGAACTTTACGATGCTACCAGTGTGTATCTATACGAACGGCGGATGTTCACGTTAAGAATGATGAAGCTCACAGGACTACGTCCTGAGGAGCTGTTTGACCTCGACCTTGAGCTCAATCAAAACATTTCGAACACACTGGAGATTGTGATCCCCACTAAAAAGCGCGGAACTCCGGCACCGTTACGCCGTTTTAAAATCAATGCTGCAGATGCAAGGCGGTTTGCAATTTACGTGGAGGCTAGGAAGGCTTACATTGACTTCCTAGCAGATCGTAATATTTTGTTCGACCAGCCCAACAATATATTCCTAGGTGAAAACGGTAGTCGACTGAAAAAAGAGTCAATCACTAAGGAGTTTGACCGACTGTGTTTAGGTGCTGGTTTGTCAGGTACCCGTGTTTGCCTGTCCATGTTTAGACATCGTTTTGTCACGCGTCAAATCAATATCAGACTGGAGGAAAGATTCGCCCAAACCCCCGCTCTAAAGAAAGGATGGACGCCGGCGCTGCGAGACGATGTTTGCGCAGAGGTGGCCCAACTCACCGGCCACTCTGACCCTGCTTCTCTCCATCATTATTTTCACGCTGAATACAAGGCGCTCACCTCGAGTTCTACCTACAGTTCGATGCTTGAGGCCCAAGACGAACTGGACTCTGTTAAAGACACGCTCACTGCTCTGGAGCATAGATCCAAGCTGCAAAAAATTGATATGTCGGTTGAGATCCGAAGCGTCAAAGCTCTGGTTGAAAAGCTGGAAATGCGGCTAAGCAGCCGCGAGAGTGCTGAGTAGTGTTGCTGCTCCACCCGAACGGCTTGTGAACCTGAGTCATCACAGTTTCACGTGCTGCCGGTGTGGGTTTACCGATACCAGGGAGAATAGTCAGATGCGAATAGTCCGTGCGCTATGGGATCTCATCCGCCAAGACCACCGTCCTCAGCGTGAGATTGAGCGCGAACTTGCGTTCATCCAAGCCGCGAACAGCCTCAAGACCCTTAGGGTGACGCCGGAAGGGGCCATGTTCATTGATCCAGAAGAGTTTCGGGAGCAAATTGTCTCCGCACGTGAGCAGTTGAAGCACCTCGTACACGACCCAAGAGCGCTTGGCGGGCCGTTCCGAGCATCTGAGAGCCATAGGGCGGATGAGGGCGCGGGTTTCGCCGTCGAGGCTCCTGTGGAGCCAATGGACTGCATTGAGGTCGTGGCCTGGCGTAGGCTTTCCAGTGGCGCTGCATTGCGCTACGTGTGCCTCCAGTCTACAAGTACGGGGCGATTCGCTGTCGCTACAGCCAGTCTGTTCACAGAGGCCATAGGGAGTCTCCCGACTTGGGTCGACGGCAATACCAACAGGCAAATTGCGAATGCCCTACAGCTCGGTGACCTCCAGTGGTACGCGACTATGAGCGAGGCTATGGATGCTTGGGATGCGGAGCTTTGATGACCCTGAGCTTTCAGTTGAGACGCGCCCCTGCGGGGAGCGGCTGTCGTGCACCGAGCCCTTGCGATGCCAAGGTCTCGGCCCTTCGGGCTTCCATCCCACACGCCTGCGCGCTCCGCTTGCCATGCCTACCAGGCACGTGATCACCTGTCTTCGGTTCGAGCGGTCGCACACGCTGTGCTACATCCATACTTCAATGGACTCATCGCTTTCGCATAGGTGAGGGTAGGTATCCACCCCTCTGGTAGTTCAAGCTTCGGACAAAGCACGGCATGCGTTCATCAAAGCGGTTGCGTCATGGAGAGCTCGGTGGTGCCTAGTCGTGGGCAGTAGGCGATAAATGTCACTGGCAGCCTCCCGACCCACAAACACTTCCAAAGGCTTCAACTCGAAGGTCGGCGTCAGGTCTGCTGCTTCGTAGAGGACATCGAGCCAAAAAACATCTTGAGGTGAGTCGCTGCAAAGCACCTGCCCTGAAAACAGCTGATTCATTCGTTCCGCCACGGTGGGTGGGGCATCACCTTCCTGAAGTAAATGATCCTGAGTGAGACCATGCATGTCTTGCGCATCGAACGACCAGTGCGTCCAGTACCGTACTGGCTTGATAAGCGAGCTGAAGGAGATCTCACTCGACACGACGGCAACTTCAATGGGATAGCTATCTGGGGCTATCCCTGATGCCTCGAAATCGATGAAAAAAGAAGGTCGTTCCACCTTGCTGCTCCTGTTTGAGATTGCGATTTTCAGCGGCAACACCGATTGCTTATGTGTTTGCGCCGCCATCGCTCGAACCAGCAGTGCTAGCTGTTAGCAGCCTGTGCAACTTGGTGATTTTGCAGATGATGCATCTCACGCTGCCATTCAATCAGAAATTTGTCCCAGTCTGTGGCGTAGGGCCCCTCAGGAATTCTGGTTGATCCGATGCTCGCTTGCAGAAAGCGTTCTCGCCAAGGCTGCGGGATATCGCGCTCCAAGATGATGTCGATTCCGGAGTTATGACGCATCACCGAGACGAAGTTACGAACCTCAACGAGTTCGAGTGGCTTACCGCTACAGGAGCAGTCGTTTCGCTCTTGGTCGTCGAGATCATCGAGGATGGCAAGGAGCTCGGATGCTGTGGGATCGCCAGGACGGAGGCATGCAAGCGCCCACAGAGTCCTTCGCCTAGCGCCCTCAAGCTGACGGAGTTCATCGTCGGTCATTTCAGCCGCATCCTTGTTGATTTGATATCGGGCAGTAGTAGCTATGGCGTGCCGCCTGCGGCGGAAGGCTGGCGAGAACTGAGCCACGGCTGCGCCGCGTCTCAGCCCGTTGGGCGCTCATCCTGTACGCCTGCGCGCTCCGCTTGCCCGATACTCACTAGGAAAGGAAAGTCTGGCGCAGCGATCCTGAAGCCGGGGCGGGTGTAAGCGTGCCCTACGTACAGGATTATTACTTATGGAGCTTACTGAAGCGACTCGATAGCACTGCAGCTTCGGTAGTTTCCCAAGCTTCAGGATCAGACGTAGCAATGAACATCACCCAGGCCCTCCACAGGAAAAAAGCGGCAACCAAGCTCGACTCAATTACTGCAAATACCGTAGTGGTATACATATAATCTGAATTTTCTCCAAACAAGAAAAGCACTGGAAATATCGAGGCGATCCAACCGGCGACGAAAGTTAGGCAAAATGCTATGACTGCAGTGACCGTCAGGAAAAGTGGGACTTGATATCTATACTGGGTTGCAAATGATTTCTCGCCGTTTTGCTTCGCTAGGCCGTACAAAATGCCTGTGTTTTTTTCTTTGTCATTATTTCTTTTAAACAAGCCATACAAAGTTACACTCTCGCCGCCCGCCAACTCTTCGTAAAGCTTGTTCGACACTTGCAAATTCGGGATAACTGCACCGTCAATGCTGATTTTAGCTTTATGTCCGCCGTTCATTCGATCAACAGATCGAACGTAGTCAACTTTTCCTGAAACCTTCACGCAATCGAACTTCATCACTCACTATCCCTGCCTTCGCTTAAAAAGTGGATCTGGTTCTTGCCAAGACGTCGCTCAGTGTCGATTGCAGGCAGGCTTACGCGGGCCATCAACGTCGGACTTGATGAGCGCGTCTCCCATCGAGACGTCCCTGGCCGTGTCTTAGGTGCTGCTCTCATGACCAATCCATCATCAATCCAAACATCCCGCCGCTATGATCAAACGACGGCTTGGCAAACCATATGTCACGATAATATCACCATGGTCTGTTTATCGAAACACGCTTGCCGTGGCTCTATCCTCAGTTTTGAGGATCCGACTCATGCATCTGAAAGAAGCGCTGGCAGGAGCATTGCGGGGAGCTCGTGCTCATCAGGGGTTGAGTTACGAAGAGTTGGCGGGGGCAACGCACAGAACGTACGTAGGGAAGCTTGAGCAGGCCCGAGCGAATGCGACGTTGGAGAAACTGGACGAGATCTCTGACTATCTAGGCCTCGATCTTTTGACTATGGTCACTCTCGTCATTGCTGCGCAGGGTGACGAACTTCCATCCGAGGCTTTGCAACGTACTGCCATGCGAATCAGGGAATTCGAGATGTCTGGAGGGTGGCAGTTGGTAGAGGAGCAATTCAGTGATGGAAAGCTCATCAGGCGCTCCCAAGGAAAGCCTAAGCAGCCGCTTAAAGCGGAATACATTCGAGCCTTGAAAGCACAAGGTTTCGACAGGAAAACAATCGCGGAAAAGCTAGGGGTTGCGCGAAGCACTGTCCAAAAATATTGGAATACCTGATCCAAGCTGAACTGCATTCATGCACACCGGTATGGCCGAGCCACGGCTGAACAGTTACGTTAGGAAAGGTGAGGCTGAATCACTATCAAAATCTCTCGATGTCTGACACGGCGAGAGGCCCTACCCCAGGCCAGAAGGTAGCTCGCATGGACGACGCTGCAAGGTTTACTTTTTACGAGAAGATCTATTTCTATGAGCTAGAGCGTAAAGAAAAGCTCATTTCTAGGCTCAATCTTCCCCTTGCTATCCTAGGCGTACTGCTCTCATTTTTATCCTATATGCTGGGCAAAGCCCCCAGCTCTCAAGACGGTTTTGCAGGCGTTTCATTTTGGATTTTTTACCTATCTGCGGTCTTTTGCCTGCTTTGTGGAGCATATTATTTTCGCTCGTCATGGCAACTGCGCGACTTCGACAGAGGGCTTCCAACCTTGTCTGAGCTGGAAATGTATCGGGCCGATGCGACGGCTCATTTTGCGGTTCACGGTGAAAATGACGATGACGCGGAAACCTACTTCAAGACGATCATTTTGAGCTACTACATTGAAGGCGCGACCGTTAACACGGTGAACAACGATAAACGTGGTGCAAAACTTGTTTCCTTAGCAAATTACGTAACCCTCACCATGATTCTCTCGGTGTTGTCGTTCGTGCCGTTCTACACCCACCAGCGGGAGCTAAACCAGCATGAGCAATCAAAAACCGCCTCCGCCACCGCCCCCCCCAATGCGCTTCGTTAAAGATCACGGAAAAGACCTTCCGAAATCTCCACCGCCGCCTCCGCCGCCAAAAAAATGATTTACGGGGCACAGGCATAAATCGCCTGCTGCCCTGAGCCAAACCGGGAAGAAAGGAATGTCCGAGTCCATGCGAGTCTCACAATTAGTGAAACACGTCAGGCTGATCCGCCATGGAGAAAGCGCGGCCAACGCAGGCGAACCCAGCCTCGATCACGCGAGCATCCCTCTTACCCTAAAGGGGGTCGAGCAAGCGCGCCAAGTGGCAGGGTCATTCGTCCAGGCCCCAGATCTGATCGTTGCCTCGCCGTTCTCCCGAGCCCAAGCAACTGCAATGCAAACAGTGGCTGCTTTCCCCTCAGTGTCATTCGAAATATGGCCCATTCACGAGTTCACCTATCTTGAACCTGCACGGTGTATCAACACGACCGTTGCCCAGAGACGAGATTGGGTGGACTCATATTGGGCCAAGGCCGACTTCACATTCATCGATGGTGAAGGCGCAGAGTCTTTTCTAGACTTTATATCTCGAGCTCAGTCTTTCTTAAATCGAGTTACAGAGCATCCTGCGCAAGACATCGCCGTGTTCTCGCATGGGCAACTCATCAATGCAGTGGCGTGGCTCATCGAGCGCAACCCACAGGAAATCGATGGCCGGGCGATGGCCGATTGGCGTGAGTATGAAATCGCTAACCACGTGCCCAATTGTGAAGGCTGTCTGCTGTCGAAGAAGCCTGAAGAAGCCGCTTGGAGAGTAAATAGACCAAGCCGGTTGACCGCTGATGCGGCGTCCGCCCTTTCAGCGAGAGAGGTGTGCCAGGTACTACGCGAGGTCATCTTCGGACGTTGCGGTATGACCAAGGTGGGCCAGGCGTCGTGGGATGAGATTTACGCCGGCCATCTCCACATTGATGTCGATGGTTGGCGAATATCGATCTACAACGACTGTGACACGCTCGACTATTGCGAGGAGTGCTTCAGCGCTGATGGGCGGCGGTGGTCGTTTGACTCGGGGGATCGCTTTGGCACTGATCAAGTTGCACTACTCAGTACATGGGAGCATCAGACACTGGAGCAGATGCTGAAGGAGTTGTAAGTCCGAATCGCCGTATGGTTGCGTGCCTCTGTGGGGAACGGCTGTCGTGAACCAAGCCTTGGCGTAAACGCCAGCGTTTTGGCCCTACGGGCTTCTATCCTCTCGCCTTCGGCTATCGCCTGCTCGCTCCGCTTGCCTGGTTGTCCTTGAGTGGATAACTCCACGCTTTCACTCCTGCTATTCTGCTGAGCCCAGACCATGGAGGTGCTCAAGTGCAGGGTGAATATTCGTTATCAGACGTTCTGGAAAGGCTGTACCAAAACCAACTGGCCCTTGAGGCTGCGCTCATGGAGCTGACCCTCCAGGTGGAAGCCCAAGGACATGCGGAAGTTGGCGACAACGTTCGTGGCGCGCTTTACATAATTGGTGAGAACGCGGGTCACATCAAACAGGGGCTGGCTCGGCTCAAAAAACTCCCATGACCCAGCCGCTTTTCGATTTTGATCTCAAACGCGTTTCCCGCACGCACTACATCACTGGAAAAGCTGCGATCAATTTTCCAGATCCAGGTAGTACAACGGGAGGATGGCATTTCCTGTCTTACTTCGACCGAGAATCCGGCGTGGCCAAGGTGTCTCTTGCTGGTATTCACTATCCAGACACCACCGATTTCTTTGGAGACGCTGGAGTCATCGACGTAACCGACAAGCTTGCGATGCGAGGCTGGTCAGAAGACGGCAAAAGGCTGTTCATGGCGGATCACTACAGAGCCGCAGCTGACATGGTTATCAAGTGGGCGTTAGGCGATACCCAGCACTGTAACGTCGAAATCGCTGATTGGTTCCCTTCAAAATGCGAAAGACAGGGATTGTTGATGATGTTGGATTTAGGGAAACCAGCGCTTTTACGCAGAGGAAGGGTGCAAAAAATGGAAGCTTGGCTTCGCTCGCAATGACCACCTCAAGTTTGCACGTCCGCTCCTTCTTCCGACCTGAATCCTTGCTACAACCTCCATCTCAAAATGCCCTCTCGACAATTCCTTTTGTTGAGCACCGCTTCCCAATCCTTGCACCATAGAGTAGCGTAGCGATTAATACATATTTAGTAGATATCACTACATGAAAAATTGGCTCGTATTGATCCTTGGTTTACCTACCGCCAACGCCACCGAGCGTATGCGAGCCTGGCGTGCCTTGAAAGCTTCAGGTGCCGCTGTACTCCGTGACGGTGTTTATCTGCTCCCTGATACCAGCGCTTGCCGCGAAGCTCTGACTTCTGTCGAACGAGACATATTGGCGATCAATGGCACCGCTTACCTCCTGCCTGTAGTTGATCCCAACGGTGAGCGCTTTCTCGAGTTTTTCGACCGCAAGGATGACTACACCAAACTTGGTGGAGAGATCGAAGACTGCCGTGAGCAGTTGAATGCTGAAAATGCACTGGCGACGACCAAACAAATCCGCAAGCTGCGCAAAGCCTACGATCAGATAGCGAGCATCGATTACTTCCCAGGTGAACCAAAACACCAGATTGATTCGGCTCTGCAGGAGTTAGAGACGGCAGTCAGTAGGGCCCTGTCTCCGGATGAGCCGCACAGCAGTAACCAACCGATACGGGTACTCAATCTCAGTGATTATCAGGGCTGTATCTGGGCAACGCGCAAACGTCCCTGGGTCGACAGGCTCGCCTGTGCCTGGTTGATCCGCCGCTTCATCGACCCGCAAGCGCAGATCCTCTGGCTGAACACGCCGCAGGACTGCCCAGTCGACGCCTTGGGGTTTGATTTCGATGACGCAACCTTCAGCCATGTTGGTAACCGCGTCACCTTTGAAACCCTACAAGCCAGTTTTCAAATTCAGATACAAGGTCTAGGTCGCATCGCTGCCCTTGTGCATTACCTCGATATCGGGGGCATTCAACCCGTGGAGGCTGCCGGCATCGAACGTGTACTGGCAGGGCTGCGAGAAACCATTACCGACGACGACCAACTGCTGGCTGCCGCGAGTGCCATTTTCGACGGTCTGCTCGCCGGTTTTGTGAAAGAGGAGCAGCCCAATGAGTAAAGTTATGGCACCAGAGGTTGAAGTGGATCCGTTGAGGCCTGAACAGATTAGTCTGCGTGAGGCGTTCTGGTTCTGGTTGAAGCTCGGTTTCATTAGCTTCGGCGGGCCTGCGGGCCAGATCTCGATCATGCACCAGGAGTTGGTGGAGCGACGACGCTGGATTTCAGAACGCAGATTTCTGCATGCCCTCAATTACTGCATGTTGTTGCCAGGGCCCGAGGCTCAGCAATTGGCGACTTACATTGGTTGGCTGATGCATCGAACGTGGGGAGGCGTGATCGCCGGCGCGCTGTTTGTGCTGCCCTCACTATTCATCCTGATCGCGCTGTCGTGGATGTACATCGCGTTCGGCGAAGTACCCGTGGTAGCCGGACTCTTCTACGGCATCAAGCCCGCCGTGACGGCCATCGTGGTGCAGGCGGCGCATAGAATCGGCTCTCGGGCACTGAAGAATAATTGGCTGTGGGTGATAGCAGCGGCTTCATTTGCCGCGATCTTTGCATTCAATGTTCCGTTCCCGCTGATCGTCTTAGGGGCAGCATTGATTGGCTATTTCGGCGGGCGATTGGCACCTGAGAAGTTCAGAGCCGGTGGCCATAGCGCCGCAAAAAAATCCTTCGGCCCGGCCTTAATCGATGACGACACGCCGTCCCCTGAACATGCTCGATTCAGCTGGTTGAAATTGGCCTCACTCGCACTGGTTGGTGCCGTGCTATGGGCTTTGCCGATGGGTGTTTTGACTGCGCTCTTTGGGTGGGAAGGAACCCTGACCCAGATGAGCTGGTTCTTTACCAAGGCTGCATTGCTGACCTTCGGCGGGGCGTATGCCGTACTGCCGTATGTCTATCAAGGCGCAGTCGGTCACTATGGCTGGCTAACCCCGACACAGATGATCGACGGCCTTGCGCTGGGGGAAACCACGCCAGGGCCGCTGATCATGGTGGTGGCTTTCGTCGGCTTCGTCGGGGCCTATGTCTCGCAAGTGTTCGGGGCTGATCAGGTATTTCTGGCCGGAGCTGTCGCAGCTGCCCTGGTGACCTGGTTCACCTTCTTACCTTCGTTCCTGTTCATCCTTGCGGGTGGCCCTCTGGTTGAGTCGACCCACAACGAACTCAAGTTCACTGCACCACTTACCGCCATCACCGCCGCCGTAGTTGGGGTGATCCTCAATCTGGCATGCTTCTTCGGGTATCACGTGCTTTGGCCGAAAGGCTTCAGCGGTAACCTCGACTGGCCCTCTGCATTGATCGCCATCGCAGCCGCAATAGCATTGTTTCGCTTCAAGCGCGGCGTCATTCAGGTACTGATGGCCTGTGCGCTCGCTGGTCTAGCAGTACATCTGTTGCGCTAGCTATCACGAGCGGATTAAACAGCGTCCGTCAGACACCGAGGCCCCTTCAGATCTGAAGTGACCAGCTCACACCAAAGCCCAGCCTGACGCTGGGCTTTTGCCATTTAATGGCAGTGGTAGTCGTTGGTTTTATGGTTGCGATGGCAACCTTTTGAATCAGTACCGCCGCTGTGTGCGAAGGCAGCAACGGACGTAATCGAAAGTAAAGCGGCGATCAAAATGGCGGACAGTTTCATCAGGGCTTGCTCCTTGCTCATGTTTTTATATCCGTGAGAGGTCTCACGCCCGGGAGCGTATGGCTAAGTGCCTTCACTGAGCAAGCTACTTCTCCGGAGTCTCGATCAAAGGTCGAATGCTTATTTCTTGAGCTACTCCTGGCTCTGGTTTAGGATGAATTCATATCCCCCTAGGGGGGATACAAAATCATCTGAAAACGAGAAACTCGTAGTTCTTCTATCTTCGGGAAATCTCAGTGACCAGATAGGCGCACGCGTTTCCTTTTGAGATTTCTCATGCTGAAAATCCTAGCCAACCGAACCTATCGCCATCTTTTCCTGGCTCAAGTGATTGCACTCGTAGGGACTGGCCTTGCCACCGTCGCGCTCGGTTTACTGGCGTTCGACCTCGCAGGAGCCCAAGCCGGCGCCGTCCTAGGTACGGCGTTAGCAATCAAGATGACGGCATACATCGGCGTTGCACCGATTGCAGCGGCTTTTGCTGAACGTCTACCGCGTCGGGCAATGCTGGTTTCACTGGATCTTGTGCGAGCACTGGTCGCACTTGCACTACCGTTTGTAACGGAAGTCTGGCAAATCTACGTGCTGATTTTCGTCCTTCAGTCCGCATCGGCAGCGTTCACTCCAATGTTCCAAGCGACCATTCCAGACATCCTGCCGGATGAAGACGACTACACGCGTGCGCTGTCTTTATCGCGCCTGGCCTACGATCTTGAAAGTGTCGCGAGCCCGATGCTCGCTGCCGCGCTCCTGACGGTGATCAGCTTCCACAACCTTTTCGCCGGCACGGTCATCGGCTTCCTCGCTTCTGCCGCCCTAGTCGCCACGGTGTTGTTGCCAAAGGCGAAGCAAGTACCACGACGCAGCATCTATGAACGAACTACCCGTGGCATGCGCATATTCCTAGCGACGCCCCGCCTGCGAGGGCTGCTGGCTCTCAACCTGACGGTAGCGGCTGCCAGTGCCATGGTCATCGTCAACACCGTGGTGCTGGTTCAGTCGCGCTTCGCTCTGCCCCAAAGCTCAACAGCATTGGCGCTGGCTGCGTTTGGTGGTGGTTCCATGATCTCGGCCCTGGTCTTGCCTCGCCTGCTGAAAAACATCAAAGACCGAACGGCCATGTTGTTTGGCGGAGGAATACTGGTCGTAGGCTTGGCCGTCGGCATCAACCTGACCACCTACAACTTCCTGCTGCCGCTGTGGATGGTGCTCGGGGTGGGCTATTCGCTGGCCCAGACTCCGAGCGGTCGCCTGTTGCGTCGCTCGGCACATGCCGAAGATCGCCCGGCGTTGTTTGCCGCCCAATTTGCGCTGTCCCATGCTTGTTGGTTGATTACTTATCCACTGGCGGGATGGCTGGGAGCCAACATCAGCCTCACGGCGTCGTTTGTTGGCCTCGCCGTGGTGGCAGGCAGTGCACTACTGGTCAGCATCGTGATCTGGCGCCCAGCTCATGATCAGGAGTCGATCAAACACACCCATGAGAATCTGCCGGGCGATCACGCACACATCGACGGCCAGGACGGTGTGGATCACGAACATCCATACGTGATCGATGATCAGCATCGCCGATGGCCCAACAGATGATCGTGAGTTCCTAGGGCTTGCTAAAGCTGGTGACCGGTATTCAGACCAGCAACCGTAGCGCTTGCAAAGCGGCAAGGTGGCCCGGATAGAACCAATATCCCCATTGCCGCACCGTCCAGACCTTGAAGGTGAAGGTCTGACGCAGTAGCCAGAGTCCTATCAGCGGCGCCGCGAACGCGGTGCTCAACGCCACCATTGAATAGACTTCCAAGTCCAGCGCCCTGGTTACGATGCTACTTCGAGTATTGCTCATCAGGCATAGAGCCGCTGGCAGCAGCCAAAGAACACCGGGGCCTTTGATTGCTATTAAGACAGCCGCTGGAACAAGTGCACCGTAGAATCCGTACATAAGTGGATCATCCAGCACGTAGGCAATCGCGGCGGCCAATAATGCCATAGCGCTGCTCAATAGGGTGCGATGTTGCCATCCCCAGGCAATCACCAGCCCCAATGCCAGCGTCACCAACACATTGAATGATCCTGAGGTGCTGATGTAGCGATAAGGCACTTCTGATATGACGGCGAACAAGAGCATCAACGCAAGGTATCGAACGTTCGCAGTAGTCAGCAATTCCCCCTGTTTAGAGCGTGCCACGTTTGCCGCAATGGCGACACAGAACAGCGGGAATGAAAGCCTTCCTGGAATGAACAGGTTGCTCATTTCCGGCCAGACCAATCGTAAGTGATCGATAACCATGGTGAGCATTGCCAGCCATTTGATCAGATCCAGGCTGGCGTTTCGGCTCTTGAGTGAAGAAGGCGGATTTGTATGAGCAGTCGTCATGTCCATCCCAAAGTGACGGCGGTCAGCACGAGATAACGCATCCCCTTGGCCAGGGTGACAATCAACAGGAAACTCCAGAGCGGCTCGCGCATGACTCCAGCGACGACTGTCAGCGGGTCGCCAATGATGGGCACCCAGCTCAATAACAGTGACCAGCGCCCGTAGCGCAGATAGGACTGCTGGGCTTTTTCTAACTTGCTCTCGCTCACGGGGAACCAGCGCTTGTGGCGGAATCGCTCAACGGAACGGCCCAGAAGCCAGTTCAGTGCGGAGCCAAGCACATTGCCAACAGTGGCTACCGCCAATAGCGTAGAAACGACGTACCGGTCGGAGAGCAACATCCCGACCAGCACGGCTTCAGACTGCATTGGCAATAACGTCGCGGCACCGAATGCCGCCACGAACAGACCAATGTAGCTCGTAAGTTCAAGCACGAAAGACTTGCCTCAAGCGTTCAGGCCGATCCAGCCATGGAAACCCACGTACAGACCAACACAAATGATCAGCACGCTGGACAGGTACGGAGCACGACGAGCCACGGTGCCCAGCCAAGGCCAACGGTTGGAGGCCTGCTTAGCACCAATTGCCGCCGCAGCACCTACAGTGACCAAGGTGAGCGCCAATCCGATGCTGAAACACAGGACAAGCATGCCTCCCAGCGCAACTTCTTTAACCTGAAGACATAGCAACAGAACGGTGATGGCTGCCGGACAAGGAATCAGACCGCCAGTCAGGCCGAACATAACGATCTGGCCCGTAGTGACCTCGCGATTGGTGAAGCGCTTGCGGATATCGCTGGCATGCGCACGTTCATGCGCATCCTGGTAGCCATCATTCGACAACTCTAAGCCTTCCAATTCGGAATGAGCATGCCCGTGATCGTGTTCCTGATAATGGAGATCGTAATCATGGGAGTGATCTGCATGTCCAAGACTCAAGCGAGCACTGAACTCATGTGGTTCCGGAATATCGACCGTCGACTCCAGGAAGCCGTCGCGCTCAACGAAAGAGAACGATTGGCTGCTACCGTCGGGACGAGTAGTCATCAGGCGAACATCTGAGGCAGCCCAAGCGTGCCCGGTCAGTGTCTTCAGGCGCCAGTGCGGTGGCATGCCTTCCTCGAAGATCGACAGCTCGATGCGGCCATGGCCGGTATCGATTCGATGGGTCTCGTCATGATGACCATGGTCGTGCTCGCCGTGGTGATGATCATCACCTTGCTCGAACTTGAACATCTGCTCGCCGCGCCAAGTACGCCAGAGCATCCATAGCGCAATCACGATAATCAGTGCAGAAGAGGCAAGCTGGAAGTACGGCTCAGTGGTTTGCGCATCCAGGCCTTTGCCCAGGTACATGCCGCCGATGGCGACCAACCACACCACTGCGGTATGCGACAACGTCGCGGCCAAACCTAACAAAACAGCCTGTTTGACCGAGCCACGGATGGCCACGATGAAGGCCGCCATCATGGTTTTGGAATGTCCCGGCTCCAGGCCATGCAAGGCGCCGAGCAGGATCGCGCTCGGGAAATACAGCCAGGCGTGAGCCCCGCCTTGTTGCAGCAGTTCAGCAAAATTGGGCATGACAGACCTAGAGGTACTTGGTGATTTGCTTGAAAGCTTCCAGTGGTGCGCGTTCGCCATTGCCTAGCGCCGAAACGGTGTCCTCCAGGCAGTGATCAATGTGATCCTGGATGAGCGTACGTTTGGCCTGGCACACTGCTTTTTCAACCGCATGCAGCTGCTGGGCGATGTCCACGCACTCACGACCCTCTTCGATCATGGTGATGATGCCGCGTAAATGCCCATCCGCCCGTTTGAGACGTTTGATGATCGCCTCATGACTTTGGTGGGTGTGGGGATGGCTGTGTTCGTGTTCGTGCTCACTCATGACTTGAGCCTCAGGCCTCAATGAATTACGCTGGCATCCTATCCCCCCTAGGGGGATCCGGTCAAACGCGTAAAAGCCCTATAAACCGAGTTGAAACCCTAACGCCATGTTCAGCAGAACACTGACAACTACGGTGGTAATCGCGCTTGCTCTCGCCATATTGGTGGCTTGGGCCGGGCATACCTATTCGTTATCAGTGGCGTCGAAACAGCCAGCCTGGGAGATCACGCAAGACGCCCATCACTCCCACGGCGAAGAGGCTTCATCAAGCTATTCGAGTCTTTCAGATCACTACCATTCGCCATTGACCCCTGATCACCAGCACGAAACACCGCAACTCACAGCGGCGTTGATGCTGGCGACATCCCCGATGCTATCCATCCGGGTCGATGCGCTTCGACACTCTGTTCCCCTGCCGCCGATATTCTTGATCGAGCGTCCACCCCGTCCTTCGTTCGCATCTTGACCTTGGCCGCACTACGGCCTTCGATCTCTGCAACATAGGATTGATATATGCATTCGTACTTGATGAGCGGCGTCGGCGCGATTACCGCGCCTTTGCACCGCCCCGTATTGCTGTTGTTTTTACTTATCGCTGCACTTTTCCTGGGAATGCCCGAGGCGATGGCTCACGCCGTCGCGGAAGGTGACAAAGGCTTCATCCAGGAAAGCTCCGGCGTCATGTTGCTGCCTTTCATTTACATGGGCGCCAAGCACATGATGACCGGGTACGACCACCTGCTATTTCTGTTCGGGGTGATCTTCTTCCTCTATCGCCTGAAAGACGTGGGGCTGTATGTCACGCTGTTTGCTGTAGGTCATTCGGTCACGCTGCTGCTTGGCGTACTTACAGAGGTCAGCATCAGCTCGTACATCATCGACGCCATCATCGGCTTCTCGGTGGTGTACAAGGCGCTCGATAACCTGGGCGCATTCCAGCGCTGGTTCGGTTTCCAACCCAACACCAAAGTGGCCACGCTGATCTTCGGCTTGCTCCACGGTTTTGGTCTGGCGACGAAGATCCAGGAATACGAGATCTCACCTGATGGCCTGATTCCGAACCTGATCGCCTTCAACGTTGGTGTTGAGATCGGCCAGTTACTGGCCCTCAGCGCGATTCTCATTCTGATGGGGTATTGGCGGCGCACCGGCAGTTTCTGGCGCCACGCCTATACCGCCAACGTCGCCATGATGAGTGCCGGTTTCCTCTTGATGGGTTACCAGATCACCGGCCTGTTTGTCTCCGCGTAAGGAATTCTGACCATGTTCAATACTCCGCTTCCCACTGTTAATGAATTGCCAAGCACTCGCAAACTGGTGCGCTCCACTGTCATTGCACTGCTGACTGCGGTCGGCCTGCTGGTGACAGTGGTTATGCCTTCGGAATATGCCGTCGATCCAACGGGTGTGGGCCGAGCACTGGGACTGACCCAAATGGGCGAATTGAAGATCATCCTTGCTCAGGAAGCTTTGGCGGATGCCGCGCCACCGCAAGCTGCTGCTCCAGCTCCAGCTCCAGCTCCACAGGTTGCGCAAGTCCAGCCTATTGCGAAACCTGCTGCTCAGCCGGCTCCCACACCCACTTCAGCTTTGAAGACTAATCAAATGAGCGTCACGCTCAAGCCAGGTGAAGGGACTGAAATAAAGCTCGAAGTCTTGAAGGGCAAGTCTGTTGGCTACGAATGGACTGCGGTTGGTGGGCCTGTGAACTTCGATACCCATGGCGAACCCTACAACGGTGAGAAGGGTTACTTCCATAGCTACAACAAGGGCAAGCAGGTCAAAAGTGATAAGGGTGAATTTACCGCCATCTTTGACGGCACCCATGGTTGGTTTTGGCGTAATCGCAGCAACAACGACGTGACCATCGCACTGAAAACAACCGGCGATTACTTGAGCGTCAAACAGTAATTCAAAACAGCGATGGCTGTCCTACTGCCGAAAATTCACCGCTCAGCTTGCGGCCACACCAATTATCAACTTTTGACGAGTCCTTCCATGAAAACCCCAACCACTCTGTTTCGTTCGATGCTCCTGATCTGCTTCCTCGGCCTGATGACGGCATGCGGCGATGGTGAGAAAGGAGAAACCTCCGAGAGGGCCGAGCACGGGCATTCACACGAATAACACTTTGGAAAACCACCAGGCCGCGATTGCGGCCTGGTGGCTATTCAGTTCTCAACAGTTGATCTGATTGGTTCCCCCAATAATGCGAGTACCTGGGCAATAGACACGGATAGGGAAAAACTCTAGCTTGATCAAACGAAGGATCATCGGAGCGGAAACGGGATGAAAGACTCTTTTTCCAAGCGCAACGGATTTCATAGCACCCAAGAGAGTGAAATCACTATCAGGGAGGATGCGCCGGAGGAGCTGCGAGGGTATTTAGTTCAATTGGCCTACGAGTGCGGATTCAAGCCCTCAGGCCTGCGGGCCATTCTTTGTAAAGCTCTAAAAAAACAGCCTGACTCAAACAACTGGAGCGAATTTCCCAACGTTGACTGGGAGGTGAACAATCTTCTCCAAGAATGTAAGTGGTACAAAGTTTATGACGTAATCGAACGCATCTTGGCCGATTTGGGTCAGCACAACTACAACCCGGATACGTACGAACATTTTCACACCGAGTTGAATGACTATTTCGTAGAGAATGGCATTGGTTGGAAGCTTGCAGATGGCTTAGTCGAAATTCGTGGCCCGGAGTCATTCGAAGTCATCGTAAAGAATGCTCGGGAGACAGTGAGCGAATACGGTCATGTGACAGCGGGTAAGGAGCTGCACGAAGCAATAGGTGATCTCTCCCGTCGCCCCTCTCCTGATCCAACAGGTGCCATCCAGCATGCTATGGCATCATTAGAGTGTGTTGCCCGAGAAGTCACTGGTGATGTCAAAGCGAATCTGGGTGACATTCTCAAACGACACAACACCATCATTCCTCCCCCACTGGATCAGGCTGTAGCGAAGGCTTGGGGTTACGCATCTGAAAATGGTCGGCACATACGCGAAGGACGAGAGCCTTCGTTCAACGAGGCTGAGTTGATAGTTGGACTGTGTGCCTCTCTCGGTAATTACCTCATTAAAAGTGCACAGGCGGACGCCCCAGATTGAGCAAAGGATGGTGATTTCCATCCATGCTAATGGGCGCGACCGTCACTGCAAAACTCGTGGCGTGAAATGGTGCTGACCCCGTGAAAGACGTAGGAAATCCCGCAGACTCGCACGCCCATTACCGCGCTGAAATGTTGCGAGCACGTACCTAGAGTTCTCGGTCGTCATCACCCAAAACCGGCCTTCACGCTCGACTTTCAACACGTCAGAAGTCCTGATCAGATGACCATCGCCAAACCGACCATGATGGTCTTTTCGCTCGTGGCCAAAAACCACGCCGATGCCAGCACGAGCTTTTATGGATACTCCGCAGAGATAGGCTGTTATCGGTTTGTCGAAGCCTTGCGCTTGTGCTTTTAGGATTCGTGCGAGATCGAAATCTGTATGTCGTTTTCCATGCAGATTTACATCAATTGTGTTCAGCATAATTGCGTTCCTTTCGCAGTCCGTATGGCGTTACCAGGAAATCTTCACGGAACCATCTGTGCTGGTATCGTGAAGGATTCTTGGTAAATCTCAGGCTGTACGAATCATGTTCGCGTGATAGATCGGACGAAGGTTGCTCAGCACATCAGTGTTGAAGCCAGGTTGGTGAGAGCTGTGGTATTTGGAGCCGGTCTCCACCTCCAGCAGGCACACGACACACTCGTTTTGGTCTTCACCAAGCGTCACTTTGGTCAGTTTCTCCATTCGCCAAACTCCCGTGCCATTCATGTGGGCAGGTGTGACTACTTGCACCTCTGTGATGATCGTCTCCGCGTCCTGAGCAATCAGCAGTTGCTGAAGCCGTGGTTCGCTATCGATCATCAGAACCGCCTCTGAAATTCTGTCCTCGCACATGGCCTGGACAGTTACGTGGTACCAGTGATTACGAAGCACTTTGGATACCTGATGCCATTGGTACTGACCCTCACCGAACATACCGGGGAGACCGAGCATGTCGGCGTCGTGTGTTCTAAACATCGTATGTCCTTAGCCTGAATGGGCTCCGATACAGAGCGCAGTTAGAAGAGGGAGAAAACGTCTTTCAGGCTTGCGAGCTGTTCATGACCAGGGCCGATCAACACGTAAATAGTGTTCCTGGTTTCGAACGCAACACCGTCGTGGAAACCGGTGCACATGCTTGAACGAACCCAATCGCCGCGTTCGAAACGGCCTTGGCTGTCCTCGGCCACGTTGTGAGCAAACAGAATCATCGGGAGTTGGCCCGCTGCCTGGCATTTGAAGAGTTCGTCGCGGGTGACTTCAATACGAAATATTGTCCAGTCGCGAACTAGGCAGTAAGGCTTTTTAGGAAATCGTTCGACTGCTAAGGCTCGAGCTGCAGAGCTGCTCGACAGGCCCTCAAGTGGTGTCCGTGGCCCATTCATGAAGTCGGGTTCTTCGACGCTGGCCATAGGGCTTCCTTTCATTAATAACCGGGAAATTGACAATTCAAGCCCGCTTGTTGTCGCTCGCACTCGAGCAGATGGCTCCCGCAAGCAAGGTGCGTAGCTCCGCTTACGGATGTATATGCATCGAAAAGCAGGCCTCAAAAACGCTGATAGCACCATAATACGGATCATAGCCCGTGTTATGGTGCGCCGCAATATGGCCTTATCCTCGATTTGCGTGGGGAAATGTCATGGAGGCCGCAGAAGCCCTAGCTGTAGTGGTGCGAGCACTGCGTAGAAAAAAAGGTCTTACGCAAGAAAACCTGATCACTATTGACCGTTCCTATTGGGGCCGGATTGAGCGTGGGGAGGTGAACATCACGATTGATGTGCTCATTCGTCTTGCAGCGCTGCTGGAGGTTGAGCCAGCCTCACTGATCCTCATGGCGACGTGTCTACAGTCCAACGAGCCGCTTAGGGAGGGGCTGAAGCGTCTGAATAAGCAACTAAATAGGATTAGGAAGGACAGCGTAGATATTGAGATGGAGTCGTTGGTAAGTGCAGGGAAGCTTCCTCCTGGTCGACCAGCACGATCCGGAGCAGCGCAGAAAGCGGCAGAGGCAAATCGCCTTCACAGTGAGGGAGTGTCAGTAACCGAGATATCTGAAGCGTTGGGTCTGTCTAAAACTACTATTCGTAGGTATTTGACCAGCAAGTCTGAACAGGCTTGATTTCTGAATGACCAGCACCAGGCTGAATATGTCCCAAGAAGGATTGCTGTGGAAGACAGCTTTAGATCACCTTGGGCCCGTAGGACTTCATCACCCTTTCTTCAGATCGCTTTCGGTGAACATGCTAGCGATGATACGGGCGTCAAGAAGAGCGTGATGCGGAAGCGGAACCCCTTCACTTGTGGCATCCAGAGTGGTGGCGTCAGTGGGGTAATTCCGGATGTTCCTTGGCCATTTACCATCGTCATATGCGAGTTCGCAGAAAAGCTCCCAGTCGTACTGTGGAGCATCTGTGACAATCTCCAGAACTTCGTCGAACGAGGCTAGGAAATCGAGCAGTGCAGTTCTTGCCCTGATGGTAGGTTGTGCATTGTCACCGCCCCATAGCTGCGGAAGGACGATCTCTACGACGAAGTCGCTGCAATCTTCCTTTCGCCATGTGTCGACCAATTCCACGTAGAATTCGCGACCATTCTCAGCAACCAGTGCCAGCGATATCAGCTTCGCTGCAGATGAGAGCTGAGTAAATTCGCAATCAAGAAAGAGCCTCATGTTGCAGGAACTCCGTTATGACTAGGGCTCGCCTGAATATGGCGCAGGAGGGTGAGTTATGGGAGAGGGCCCTCGAGCATCTCGGCTCAGACGGACTCCTCCAAGCGGTCATAGAAATGTGGAGTCGCGCCGCACCTCCGCCCAGATCAGTCGTTGAGCATCTATCCACCGACAAGGTGAGCCAGGAAGTCCTGAATATACTGAAAATTGCCCAGGAGCGAGTCGGCGCATTCGTACCGGATCGAATCCCGGCTGCAGGCACAGTCACGTTGTACGCTCGTCACGCCAGCAGCTTAGTGGATGGGCTTATTACACGATTGCCGAAGGAGCAGCTTTCACGAGCCTTGCGAGGCTATCGTGTTGAAATAGAACTGGGGATTTGACGTCTACGCAGGCTCCCCAGAGATAGCAGTCAGCAATATCTTAGTAGAATTTGTCGAGCGAAGTGCCGCCCCTTTGAGATGTTCTATGAACCCTGAATTAACTGAAGAAGAAATGCGTCGTGCTCTATTCGGTACGCCTCAGCCCGAAGAGCAGGTGCCCGCTCCTCTAGTAAAGGAGCCTGTGGAAGAAGTTGTGCCCGCGAAACCGGTGGTTGCTCCAGCAGCCAAGAAGAAAGCGTCGAAAGCTTTTACGCCCAGGCTGCGGGTCACACTCCGGGTTGGGAACGAGTTTGAGGGGAAAATGATCGAGTTGATTCACGAGGCTGATACGTTGAGCTCGTTGCTTGCTGAGCAGCAGGCTGTGAAGGCTGCGAGGAAGAAGTACAAGTATGTTGAGGTTGAATCAGTCAACTCGATGTAGAGGCTTTAGCTAACCGAATTAGGCGAATGGTAGCGTCCATAACATTTTCATATTTCGACCATGTCCTAGGCTGATCCAAAAAGGGTAATGTTTAACTTTCGAATCAGGGACGACCTACATGGCTTTGAAAATCCGTACGGCGGCAGTAGCAGATGCAGAAGCCATCCAGCGCATTTATGCCCCCATAGTTTCGAACACGGCGATCTCATTCGAAGAGACCCCGCCAAGCGTTGAGGAGATTGCTCAGCGGATAGCGACGACACTTCAGAAATATCCCTACCTTGTGGCTGAAGAAGGTGGTGAGATCAAGGGATATGCATACGCAAACCAGCATCGTGCACGTGCAGCCTACCGATGGGCTGTTGACGTGACGGTGTACATAGCTGAATCAGCTCGCCGCCAGGGTGTTGGCCGCGAACTCTACGAGACTCTACTTCCAATACTTGAGAAACAGCGGTTTCGCGCCGCTTACGCTGGAATTGCGCAGCCCAATGAAGGCAGCGTGGGCCTGCACGAGTCGCTAGGATTCACCCATATAGGGACGTATCCAGAGGTAGGCTTCAAGCTTGGGAAATGGCACGACGTCGGCTATTGGCGGCTCGGGCTGTGCCAGGCAACCCCTCCACTGGAACCTATTCTCTTCCCCCAGGTTGAAATCAAGCCAGTGATGGGGTGAAAGCTCGTAGTTTGGTGAATGCGACCAAAGCGCCGATGCCCAATATCCCGGCCATGATCCAAATTAGCCAGTTTGGGCCAAGCTGCACCAGGATGTATGCGCATGCCATGGGCGCTACCGCTTGTGCAACCAACACTGGGCGAGCGATCAGGCCAAGGTGCATGCCTAGGTTGGTGCTGCCCAACAGTGTAAGTGGGACTGTTCCTCTGGCGATGGTCATGATCCCATTTCCACCGCCGAAGGTAATCACTGCGATAAGGGACAGCATCACCATCCCCGGCCCCAAGGCCAACAGTCCGACGATGCAAGCCAGAATCCCTAGCCTTGCTATCCATACCGGATGAGCGCTGCGGCCAAACGCATATTCCAAAAGTCGAGCGACAACTTGAGACGGCCCCATCAGCGCTCCGAGCGTTACTGCCATGGCGGCGGAAATTTCATGGCTACGCAGGAGCGCTATTAGATTGACCGCCAAAGCTGACATTACGAACGCATGTAATGTGAACAGCAAGGCGATCCACGCTAAGCGTGGATCAGCAGGCGCGTACGATGCTTTGGCGATCTTGGCGGACTCAGTTGCTCGCGGCGTAGGCAATGGAACCGTTAGCAGGTGAAGGGGCAAACCTACAGCAAGATGGATTAAGGCGAGCACCCTGCAGGTGGTTTGCCATCCATGGCTCGCATCCATCGACGCCAGGAAAGGCCAAGCGACCGTGCTTGCGAAGCCCGCTATGAGTGTCAGTCCGGTCATCGAGCCTCTCGCCCTTGCCCCCATCAGTCGGCCCAGTGTCGCGAATCCAGCGTCATACAGGCCTGCGGCCATGCCCAAACCCAAAACTGTCCATGCGATGTAGTAGACGAACAGCCCTGATGCGAAAGACATGGTGATTAAACCAAGGGCCAGCAAAAGCGAACTGCTGGCGAGCACCCATTTTCCGCCATGCTTATCAATAGTCCTGCCGACTACAGGCGCGCATATTCCAGCGACAAGCAGAGACCACGATAAGGCGCCCACTACAGCGGGAACGGATGTATTTAGTGAGTGCGAAACGGGTTCAGCTAGAACTGCCGGCAGATAAAACGTGGAGCCCCACGCAAGAATTTGGTTACAACCCATTGAGCCAATCAGGGTCGCATGCTGCCTTGTCGTCGGGGCTGCGGTAGACATCAGTCAAACTCAGCGAGATAGCTTTGCACTTGCTTGACTACATCTCGAGCGGTGCGGGTCACTCCGATCAATGTCGCAGAGGCGAGCCCCGTCCAATCGCCGTAACCCACCAGCCACAGATTGGGTGAAGCAACACTCCGGTTTTCGTTCACAGCCACTTTGCCATCTTGGCCTACAATGCCCAGGCTGTTCAGGTGGTCGAGCACTGGAGAAAACCCAGTGCACCAGATGACGACATCCACCTCTGTTTCGTCTCCTGATGACCAGACAACGCCTGTTGAAGTGAAGTGCGTGAATGGCCGTACTGCGCTCAATACACCGCGTTCACGAGCGTCCTTCACCGATGGCACCATTACGATGTCGCCCAGCCCCCCAGCGGGTTGTTCAGGCTCCACACCTTCCTGTTGCGCCTTCAATCGAGCAGTAGCTCGTTCGAACAGGACGCGCCCATCAACCTCATCAGGTAGAAACTTTGGAGCCTTTTGAGTTACCCAGATTGCCTGAGCCACTTTAGAAACCTCTGCGTAAATCTGGGCTCCCGAGTTGCCACCACCCACTACAAGGACGGTTTTCCCCTCAAATTCATTCGGCCCAACGTAATGAGCGGAATGAAGCTGCTGCCCTACGAACAACTCCTGTCCGGCATAGCTAGGGGTAAATGGCCGGCTCCAGGTGCCTGTTGCACTGATAACCGTCTTGGCATCCCAGTTTCTATCCCCGGAGACAACCCGTAATCCTTCTTCGATTTTTTCGACACGGGTCACCTTGGTGGATCGGATGATGGGGAAGGCATATCGACGCTCGTACAGAGTCAGATAGTCGATAACATCATCACGGTGAGGCGTTTGTTCTGATACGGCAGGCATCGGCCAGCCCGCAATCGAGCTCCATGCCGATGGAGAGAAGAGTCGCAGCGAGTCCCAGCCATGCCGCCAGGCTCCTCCTGGTGCCGACTCCGCATCGAGCAGCACGTAAGACAAGCTCGTCCGCTTCAAAAAATAGGCGACTGTCAGCGCGGATTGACCACCGCCAATGACCACAACATCAAGTTTCGAATTCTGACTCACCAGCATCCTCCAGGCTCAATCGCGGCACCTCACCGTCGTCGTATCAGACTCTGCGACCGTGCTCATCAATGACCACTTGGCCGTCCTCTTTGGCGAAACTCCCACGCTGCTCTTGCGGTAACAAATCGAGCACAGCTTCTGACGGACGACACAAACGCGTCCCCAAAGGCGTCACGACGATGGGGCGATTGATCAGGATAGGGTGAGCCATCATGGCATCAATGAGCTGTTCGTCCGTCAGCGAAGCATCACCCAATCCCAGCTCTTCGTACGGAGTTCCTTTGATACGCAAAAGAGCCCGCACCCCGATACCCATATCCCCGATGAGCCTGGCAAGTGCGGTGCGATCAGGCGGGGTCTTCAGGTACTCGATAACCGTCGGTTCTTCCCCGCTATTACGGATCAGCTCCAAGGTATTTCGAGAAGTGCCGCATTCGGGGTTGTGGTAAATCGTGATCTGGCTCATATCGCTTCCTCGTGCTGACGTTAGATGGAGCGCTGGTTGACGCGCTTGGAAAGCTCTTCGGCGGACTCTTTACGCTCGGAGTACCGATCAACCAAATAATCCTGGCGATCCCGCAACAGCAGCGTGAACTTCATCAACTCCTCCATCACGTCCACCAGTCGGTCGTAGTACGAGGACGGTTTCATACGGCCTGCTTCATCGAACTCGGTGAACGCCTTAGCCACGGAAGACTGGTTAGGGATGGTAAACATCCGCATCCACCGTCCAAGTACCCGCAGTTGGTTAACCACGTTGAAGGATTGGGAGCCGCCACAGACCTGCATCACAGCAAGGGTTTTGCCTTGCGTAGGTCGTACAGCGCCAATCGCCAGCGGAACCCAGTCAATTTGGGCTTTGAATACTGCACTCATGGAGCCGTGACGCTCAGGGGAGCACCACACCTGCCCCTCAGACCATTGCATCAGCTCGCGCAGCTCAGCGACCTTGGGATGTGTATCGGCAGCGTCATCCGGAAGCGGCAGACCCGATGGGTCAAAGATCTTGGTTTCAGCGCCAAACTCATTCAGCAGGCGTGCCGCCTCTTGCGTGACTAACCGACTGAATGAGCGCTCTCGCGTTGATCCATACAGCAGAAGAATGCGAGGTTTATGGAGCGAAGGCGTGCGAGGCGACAGTTGCTCCAGCGACGGAATGTCGATCAGGTCGGCGTGTACGTTCGGCAATGTGTCTTGCATATAAACTCCTACGGCGGCGCCTGGTTGGGTGCCGCCTCGGTTGATCTTTAAAGCGAACCGATGCGGTTCAGTTCAGCTTTCAACTGTTCAGCGCTGATGGTCTTGAGCGGCAGTGCAAGAAACGCACTCGCGCGTTCGTGAATTTTGGCCAGTGTGGCTTCAAACGCTGCGGTGATCTCGGCTTCCGACCCGCTAGCCTCAGACGGGTCGGCCAGCCCCCAATGCGCCTTCAAAGCTGGCCCAAAGAAGATTGGGCATGCTTCACCCGCTGCCCGGTCGCAGACAGTGATCACGATGTCTGGAGGCGAGCCTTCAAAAGCATCCGAAGCCTTGCTGCTCAAGCCCACCGTGGAAATACCCGCCGCCTCCAGCGTTTGCAATGCCAGTTGATTCACCCGGCCACTGGGAAAGCTTCCTGAACTGACGGCTTCTACACCCTCGGGCGCCAAGTGGTTGAAAAGCGCCTCGGACAGAATGCTGCGGCAGCTGTTGTGGGTGCACATGAACAAGACTTTCATCAGACGATTCCTTGATTCAGAAACTGAGGCGCAGCGCCAGGGCGGACAATGTGGCGACGAGGATGGGCACGGTCAGCACGATCCCGGTCTTGAAGTAGTAACCCCAGCTGATCGTTATGTTTTTCCGGGCTAGCACGTGCAGCCACAACAGAGTTGCCAAGCTCCCAATTGGGGTGATCTTCGGGCCCAAGTCGCAGCCGATGATGTTGGCGTAAACCATCGCTTGCTGTACTACACCATCGACTTCAGCGGCATGAATAGATAAGGCGCCTACCAGAACGGTGGGCATGTTGTTCATGATCGAAGACAGCAACGCTGTTAGCAGCCCTGTACCAAGGGACGCGCCCCAAACGCCATAACCGGCGAACACGTTCAGGATCTGCGCGATGTGGTCGGTCAGGCCGGCGTTCTTCAGACCATAAACAACCAGGTACATACCCAAAGAAAAGATCACTACTTGCCATGGCGCCTCTTTGAGCACCTTGCTTGTATTGATGGCGTGACCACGAGCCGCGATGACGTAAAGAATGAATGCACAGACCGCTGCAATGGCGCTGATTGGCACCCCCAGTGGCTCAATGACAAAGAAGCCGATCAGGAGTAGTGCCAACACCCACCAGCCGGCTACAAAAGTGGCCCGGTCGTGGATTGCTTCGTCCGGATTGTCCAGTTGGTTGAGGTCATAGGTCTTTGGTAATTCTTTGCGGAAAAACCACAGCAGCATGGCTAACGTCGCCGCCACGCTGACGATGTTTACCGGCACCATGATCGATGCATATTCGTTGAAGCCGATATCGAAGTAGTCGGCAGAAACGATGTTGACCAGGTTGGAAACCACCAGCGGTAAGCTCGCCGTATCGGCGATAAAACCGGCTGCCATGACGAATGCCAAAGTAGCCGCAGGAGAAAAACGCAACGCCAACAACATCGCGATCACAATGGGTGTGAGGATCAATGCTGCTCCGTCATTGGCGAACAGGGCCGACACCGCTGCGCCCAGCAGGACGATAAATGCGAACAGCTTGCGGGTGCTCCCGCCTCCCCATCGGGCGACATGCAGCGCAGCCCATTTGAAAAAGCCTGCCTCATCAAGCAACAGACTAATAATAATGACCGCGATGAACGTTCCGGTAGCGTTCCAGACTATGCGCCAAACCTCTGGTATGTCGGCAAGGGTAACGACACCTGCCAGCAACGCCACGATGGCACCGAACATCGCACTCCAGCCAACCCCAAGTCCCTTGGGCTGCCAGATGACAAGGACGATGGTGGCGATAAAGATCAATACGGCAATCAGCATTTCATTAATCCGGTTGGGCGTGAATCAGCTACACACGGCTTGGTTGATCGGACGGTCGTTCATGCCGCAGAGGCGCTTAGCCTCGGTTTCCAGCCACTGCTGATTGGCGTCTACCACTTCCTTCAAAACTGCAGTCACCCACGTGGGCAATTCAGGATTCAGCCGGTAGTACACCCATTGGCCTTGGCGACGATCCAACAGCAAACCGGCAGAGCGCAGCAGCGCCAAATGACGAGAAATCTTCGGCTGACTCAGGTCGAGTGCTGCCGTTAGCTCGCAAACACACAGCTCACCTTCACTCACGACAAGCAGCGAAATTTTTGCTCGGGTGTCATCCGCCAGGCACTTGAATAAGGTGGTGGGGTTCATGGGTTCTGTCACAGATCCTCCAGGTGTTTGGTCTTGACCAAAACGAAGAGCTTGATGCGCTCGTGGATGTCGTGGAGCGTGTGGCGAAATGCGCCAGGATCATCGCTAGTTACTGGGTCAGGAAAATCCCAGGCAATGACTTCACCTTCATTGGGCATTAGTAGGCACTCGCTTGCGGATTTATCACAAAGAGTAATTACGTAATCGAATCGATCAGCTTGAAATTCGCTGATGGACTTGCTGCGCAGGCCCGTTGCATCGACTCCAACCGCCTCCAATGCTTGAGTCGTGCGCAGATCAACCTCAGACGGTTCAGACCCTGCGCTGAAGGCCTCGAAGTGCGGGTCGGTGTGACGCAGCAAAGCCTCTGCAAGCTGGGAGCGGGCTGAGTTGGCAACGCACACAAAAAGCACTTTGATAGCAGGGGTCATGACTGGACTAGATGCATATGGAAAATCGAATATACGCTTTGGCGAATATTCGGTAAAGCGAATATGATGTCTGCTGTTTCGGCATGTGCCCTAACGTTCCATGCGTGTCGGCATAACGGAGATGAGAGGATGGAGGGGATATGATGATCCAGGCAACGGAAATAGCCGGAGGGCAGTCGCAGCGCTTTCGCGATGCGCTGAAATTTGCTGACCTTCCAGCAGACGATATTGATCTTCCAGGCCGAACCTTTTTTGAGTTCACGCTGGACAGCGAGACGGTCGCATGGGGAGGATTCGAAACGCATGGTACGGACGGGTTGTTGCGTTCTCTGGTCGTAGTGTCGACATTCAGATCGAAGGGGGTCGGTGTCGCGGTGCTTCGGGTTATTGAAGCGAAAGCCGCCGAGCAGGGAATCGCTCGATTTCATTTGCTGACAACAACTGCTTCAGGCTTTTTTAAGCAGCAGGGCTATGCAGTAAATCAACGAGGCTCTGCGCCACCTCTTATTTCTCAGACGGAGCAGTTCAGGGGGCTTTGCCCTGGCTCGGCTTGCTACATGTGCAAGGCATTATCTGCGAATGCACGAAAGTAGCTGATCACCTTTGTGATGGCTTTTAGCCTCGATGCCAGCTAGATTTAGAGCTTTCTACGATCAAGGATGGATATGAAAAAGCTCATCGCAGTAATGGGGATCTGTGTCGCACTTGGCGGTTGCGCTACGTCCCACTACACCGCAGGACGAGACTTTCCGTCGGCCAGTGTAGCGAGCATCACCAAAGGCAAAACGACGACTACTGAGTTGAAGTCCCTGTTTGGTGAGCCCTACGCCAAGAGTGCTGTCAGCGAGACTGACGAAAAGTGGATCTACACCTACACCAATGGCTCAGCTCATGCCCAGAGCTATGTGGTCACCATGAAGGTGACGACTACGGGCACTCAGAAGACTCTCGACGTCTTGATCCGAAATGACGTGGTCATCAACTACACGTTCAGCGAAGGCCCCGCTCCAGGCAGTACCACTGCGACGAACTAAGTTCGCCACCTTGCCATTGCGACCCACCGCGCTCAGTACGTTGTTGATGGAGCAAGCTCTTGGACAGAACATATGCTTTCGTGGATGAGTCCGGGAATTCCGATCTTGATACGTCAAAGGGAGGAAGCTCGGGATTCTTCATCGTGTGCTCCATTCTGGTGGCAGAGAAAGATCTGGAAGCGGCTTATGCCCAAGCTGAAGCACTCCGCACGCAGCATTTTCAAACAGGCGAGATCAAATCTAGCAATCTGAAGCCCAAAGATTCAGATCGCCGTGCCCGAATCCTCAACGAGCTAGCTGAGCTGCCATTCAAGCTCTATTTCACCGTCGTTGATAAGTCTCGAATTCACAAAGACGGCGGCCTCCGTATCAAGACCTCGTTCATAAAATACGTGAACGGGTTGCTCTATGAACGTTTGTTCCGTGCATACCCTGACCTCCAGATGATCGTTGACGAGCATGGTGGCCAGGAATTTCAGGAGAGCCTCAAAAGCTACGTTGCAGAACGATTCGTGGACGACCTATTTGGCGATAAGGATGCGTTCCAGACGATGGCCAGTAAGGACAACGTTTTGGTTCAGGTTGCAGATTTCTTCGCTGGATCAGTCGCTCAGATCTACGAAGAAAAAGCATCGGAAGAAGCAGTTCTCGCCTACAAAAAGATCCTACGCAGCCTGACTCTTGGAATGCTTGAGTGGCCATCCAAGTACCAGTCTCTTCTGCCACCGCCGACGGATGAATCTGGGTATGCTGACTACCAGGTACACCAAGAGGCTCTCGGCCAGGCTGACCGTTTTAGTGAGCGGGCTGGTGAACACCCTGATGAGGATGAGCGCCTGCAGCTAAGCATCTTGAGGTTCTTGAGATTCCAAAGTGAATTCGTCACCAAAGACTACGTGCCAACCGCAGAAATAGTCGCCCACCTAAAAGATAGCGGTTTCGGAGATATCAACGACCAGAGAATCCGCTCCAGCGGCATCGCCAAGCTTCGCGATTCGAACGTGATCATCACAAGCGCTGCCAAGGGCTACAAGATTCCTCAGACACGGGCTGATATCAACGAGTTTCTCGAAAGGGCGGCGGGCATTGTTATTCCTCTACTGGAACGGGTCAAAAAGGCTCGAGAGGTGTATCGGCTGAGTAGTCGAGGAGAATATGACATCGTGACGGCAGCCAACCTGGCTGAGCTTGCCAAGCTGCTCACTGCGCTCGAGGCGTTTGCAGATGACTGAACTCAGTCATGGCAACGAACCTCAGCAGGCTGCATTGATCCAGGACGAAATCCTAGAGACCTTGAAAGAAGCCAAGGTGCTTGCGCGTAGATTCTATCGCTTGACCGGCAAGCCGCTGGGCGTGACAGGCGAGGTCGCAGAGTACGAAGCTGCTACTAGACTCGGCCTGTTACTACATCCTGCAAGGCAGGCAGGTTACGACGCTACAGAGACGCTGGAAGATGGCGTCGCGAGAATCCAGATAAAGGGGCGATGTATCCTGAACCCGCAAAAGATTACGGGGCGTATGGGTGCAATTGATCTACGACAGCCCTTCGATACTGTGCTACTGGTGCTGCTTGATTCTGAGTTCAACGCATTTGCGATGTACGAAGCGACTCGTGCCAAGGTAGAGGTAGCACTGACCTTGCCTGGGTCGAAAGCCAGAAATGAACGGGGAGCGCTGGCGATTAGGCAATTCATGTCGATAGCTGCGTTGCGCTGGGCTCGTCATGAGGCCAGCGAATCAGAGAATCTACTTCCCTCCTAGAGTCGAGCGCTAGTGGTACGTTGCTCTGAGATACATATTTAATGTCCCCAATAAGGCACATTAACCATCATTTTTGGGCTTAATGGCCCTATTTGGGTACATTACGGTGAGCGGCGGATGCAGCCCACAAAGACGATAGCTCTATTGCAGTTGCGGCCAAATGATCGTCTGATAATTGCAGCAAGCCTCCGTGTGTACCAATCGAAAGCAGGACGTCGCATTGCTTAGTGGATGCGAGACCTGAGCGTCATTCGTGCTCAGGTCGCACCTCACCGAACCAAACGACACCAGACCGAAGCATTACTGCAAGGTACGGGATTAGATAGCCCGCATCCAATCTAGGGCGCTTCGGAAAACTGGATACTCTTGATCAATTATCTCCGGTTGCCAGCTCCGGATATTGTCTTCCTGAGCGATTATGGCTGCCTCTCCCTTCTCATCAATTCTCAATGCGTCCTCAATGCAGCCCATTGGCCAGACCCAGGTTGCAAAAACTTTCATTGCCTCATGAGCAGTATTAGCGAGCGCTTGGCCGTCTGCAGTTCTGGCAAAAGCAGCCCAACAGTCAGCTGCTGAGCTACCTCTGGAATTCTGTGGCAGTCCGTTTCCACCGATGAGGAACCCTTGAGTTTGGCCGACCACTTGAAGCACAGATCTGACGTTATCCATCTCCTCGCATTCCTTCGGTAGCCATGGCCCCCTAGCGTGAGTGAATGCGAAATCTAAGTCAGCGATCACACCGCATTTGATACCCATTGCTGTCAGGACAGAAAAACCTTTGGGAATCGAAGTACAGCTACCGAGAGCAACAAAGCAGATCCGTTCGAGCTCAGGCCTGACCCCGTAGAGCTTTTCGTAGATGAGCGGGAGTAGCCTCTGATCGGTTTTGCCCTCGCAGAGAATTACCTTTTCAGCGAAATATATCTCAGCGATGTTTCCGAGCTCAAAAAGGGTTCGAGATTGGGCTTGTGCCTCTGCCATAGCTTGCGCAACTGCCGCGCCCATAGGAATGCGAACCTCGGAGCCATTCTCCCGAGATCTGCGCACTATCACCGTCTCAGGCGCATTATCCCTGCTCACCATCAAGGGCGAATGGGTCGTGAACACGACTTGGTAGCCAGATTTCGAAAGCACATGTAGTGCTTCCCTAAGGCCTCTGACGCCTTGAGGGTGGAGGAAAATCTCAGGTTCATCGATCAGTAGGAGGCGACGTGCAAGGTCTTGATCGCGTGTTTTACGGATATCGGCCAAAAGCCGGATTAGGGCCATCTGGATTGCACGCTGCGCACCACTACCTAAGGTGTCGAAACGTCTGGTTTGACCGGATATCTCGTCGGTCACGTTCAGATCACCGCTCTTGAAAAACTCCTTAACGTCGATTGACGGTACGTCCAGGTTCAATAGCAAACCAGGGAAGAAGCTTGAGAGGGCATTAGTGGCGCTGGTATCGAACTCAGTCAGTAGAGGGGATCGGTTCTCACCGTCGGCTCCCAATATATTCCTGACCGCTGTGAGTGCATCCTGTACCTCTTGATGAGCAGTGAGGATGGGGGCCATGATTTCATCCAGCAGCCCACGAATTGTGCTCCCAGCTTTGCCTTTGCCCAAGTCTTCCTGGACATCGTCCATGGCGCGGATGTGCAGCGCTTCGGGTAACAATGCCGAAATGGCTTGAGGCAGGCCCGTGGGATAGGAGCGCCATGAAGTAGGGAGACCTTGCTCATCAAGACCAGCATTTTCCCAGACTTCCGTGGTCGGTTTAGTCGAGCCTGATGCGGAAATCCTTATCCAAAGGTCACCGTTGATGCAGTAGGGGGTAATCGCGGCTTGATGTTTTGCTTCAGGGATTTGTGCAATCAGCTCTTCTGTAATCCCTGACACGCAGGCGCTGATGATGATTGGCTGACTGGGGTCATTAGAGTCTGTTTTCGCAAATGCCTTTGGTGCTAAAACCAATCTGATCGCGTCGAGGATGGTGGATTTACCCGCGTTGTTCTGACCGACCAGTGGGGTGAAATCACCCAGAGGCAAAAACACTTGCTTACACGAGCGGAAGTTCTTGATGTGTATTTTGCTCAAGGAGTGCATGGCCGGAATTCCCTATCTACGGTGGGCATGGAGCCTCAGCGTAGCTGGAAAGTGGCGATGCGCACTGTCCTCCACGAGCACCGTGGTTCTTGTCGACATGCGCAGCTTGTTTTGTAGTGGCTGGATAAGGCAGAGAGCGTTGTGAATGGCCAGCGTTTGCGCCGGCCATGACCTGGTCAACCTCAGAATTCGTGCTCAATATCGTCGAAGAAGTTCGGGCCAAGCTCGTACTCCAGAGAACCGAATCGCGCTAGGAGGTCTGCTCTCACTTTACCCTCGGCTACGGGTTCAAAATTGATCCAGTAACTGTATACGAGGCCCTCATCCGATTCGTTGGCCGTGACCTCTGAATCGGCCAGAAGCTCTGCGTCGTCGAGAGAAATCTCCAGCTCATTCGCCAGGGCCTGGGCCATGGTTTTGCGGTTGCCGCGTTCAGCCTCTTCGACTTGGGCCCAGTGTTCCCATTCAGATCTACGGTCGCGATCAGCATCAGACTCACTGCTGGAGATGACCACGCCTTCGTCAGCAAGTAGCCATATACCATCACGGCGTAGCAATTCGACCGAGGCTTTGAGATAGAACGCTGCACCGTGATACATCCTCTCCTGATCTTGCTGCCCCTGGTAGGTCAGGGAAACTTCCAAAGTAAGCTTCCCGGTTGCGTCGCTGTAGTCAGCGGTTTCCACTTCAAGAGCTTCAATAGTGAATCCACTCGCATTGGTATCCGCAATCGCGCCGGAGAGCTGATCCTCCAACTCTAGATCCAGGTCGGCGTAGACATCATCCTCATGGATCGCTTGGGAAAAGTCTTTGATCCCAAAAACGGCCAACATCAGACGCGGATCCTTTGGGTTCCGTTGGGCGACGACAGAAAACTCATGGTAATCAGCGAAGCCCGCTTTTTGGACATGGGTTTCTTGAGCAGCAGAAAGCTTCAGGCCCTGATCACGAGCGAGCTGTTTAGCTTGGGATTTGAAGATGTTTAGCGGGGAAAAATCAGACATGGCAAAGGTTCCTAAATCAACGACGCTTAGGTGTCCGATTGCCTGTTCACCGGGCAGCGTCTGGTTAGGGACATGCCGATGTAAAACTGAAGGATGTCACAGATGGGCTATTGCTTCGCGAAACAGGCGCCAGGCGACCATCACCGCCTATTGATATCATAGGTCAACGAGCCCAACTCGACAACTCGAAAGATGCTAAATTTCCTAGGTGGCGTTAATACGAGCGACACTTAAATTTTGACGCTTTATATAGTCAAAAATACGACTTAGACGAAAAACAACTCTTGCAACAAATAACAGTTGTCGCCGGTTTGTTTATTCTGATAAATACTGCATCTGTTGGGTGCTACCACCCAAGTGCTCTTTAAATATGACTGAAATTTGGGCTTGCGGTTTTTGACCGGGAAACTGGTCGCCTTGGTGTTCGCCTTGGCTTTCTTCGCCGCGCAGGTTGGTGCTGCCCATCGCTCCTCAGTGCTTAGCGCCTAGGGCAATCCCAAAGGTGATCCAAGGGTTTGTCTCTGATCGTTTGATGCGTTGAGGCGAAATGTGATGCGGCGGTAATGCGGCGGACGGCTTATCAAGGGACTTGATAAGCAGAACTGTGGTTTGTAGTGGCATCTTCAGCGTTCCTTTCGGCCCGGAATGCTTGGCGGCGGGGCAATTTCGCCTGTCGTTGGGAACATCAGTCATGGTTAATTTAAAGAACCTAGCGCGCCGCAAGGCGCGTCAGTCTATGCACAACAGTGAAGATGCTCGTGTCATCGAGACAGCTCCATCTCAAGAACCTAAAGCGGGTCGGATTGCGTGGGTAAAGGCGAAGGCAGTAACCCTGCTCAAGTGGATCGCACGTATTCGTCTATGCATCTGGTTATGGGAAAAGGCTGTTGAGGGCTGGGATTTTGTCGAGACAGTGGTGATTCCATTTATTGAGAACCTCCCATGACACAACAAACCACATCATTCGAATTCAGAGGGGCCGGTTCTTCGGGGCCGGCCCATCAACGGAAGCTTGGACATGGATGCTCCGTTTTATCCTCATAGCCCTATCCACAGCATCAGCGCCTTAGCACGTGCTCTCGGAGAGCCTGTCGAGAGGCTAATCGCACTTGCTCATCGTAGCTCTCGCCTTTATCGATATGTCCCGCAAACAAAAAAAGACGGCATAACACCCAGACATACCTATGATGCTCATGAGCCTCTGAAGACGATCCAGCGCAAGATCGTGGATCGGATCCTCAGCAAGGTTGCGTTCCCTGGATACCTGCACGGCGGTATCAAAGATCCCAAGCTACCCCGCAGCATTTACTCGAACGCTCGGGTTCATACCGGCGCCAAGACAGTCATCCTTCAGGACATCGCTGATTTCTTCCCGTCAATTACAAACGAGCACATTCATCGCTTGTTCGTGGGTCTCTTCCGTTTCTCCGCAGATGTAGCCACTCTGCTTGCGGATCTAGTTACTCGTGAGGGCCAGGTTCCACAAGGGGCGAGTACAAGTAGCTACTTGGCCAACCTAGTGTTTTGGGATATCGAGCCGGCGCTCGTCACTCGCTTTAAAGCTCAGGGACTGGCGTATTCGCGCTTCGCAGATGACATCACTGTTTCTTGCAAAACTCGTATTGATCAAGCTACTACCACCCAAGTTATTGCCTCTGTCACATGGATGCTCGGTCAGAAAGGCTGCCTGCAGAAGCGAAGCAAGCTGCATGTTCGTAAGCGCGGGCAAGCATTGATTACTGGCGATAAAGCTGACGCCGTCACCGTGACCGGATTAGTGGTGAGCGGGCCAATAACGGGGCTTCCCAAAAAACACCGATTGGCTATCCGCGCCGCCGTGAAACAGCTGGAGGATCGCGTCGAGGGTAATTCAGGTCATCTGTCCGCTGATGATGAAAAGGAGATGCGTCGAGTAATGGGACGCATAGGCAGGTTGATCGCTTGTGGGCATCCAGAAGGGCAGCGCTTGAAGGCTCGCGTTCGAGTATTACTGACGCGTGCGCCACTTTTGGAGCGATATGCAGGTGCCGAGTTTCAGGTTCAGATGGTTGCGGAGACCACCGCAAATCTGAGCGTAGCGGCTAGCAGCTTGCAAATTAACCTGCCGATGGATCTGCCTTGGAAAGCTGGCTAACCGTTGGCTGGCGGTTTATTTGGCTGTGATATTCAGAAGCGGTTGGGCTAGAAAATGGGGCGATGTCGCTGACATGCAGGCGGAGCTTCAAGCTCCGTAACCGCAACAAATTTCCACCCTGCGATACAGGAAGTTAAAACATTAAAATTCCAGTACGAAAGCTAAATCGGTTCTACGAGAATACGTCTCAGAGCAACGTAATTCAGTCTGTGAGAAGGCTTATATTCACCCATTGCTCTCAGCCTATTGAAGAGCTTGGCCGGTATCACGCCGATATGGTCTATAGCAAAGGCGGGACAGGTATACTGATCAAGTACCAGCAGAAATTCTTTCTCCTGACGGCTCAACACGTTCTAGATGAGAACTACGAGGCGGCACAAAACGAGTCGCCGTTCTTCACTCACCTCTTTGCTAAGAGAGGTTGGGAAGGAATAGAGGGTATGGGATTTCCAATGCGCGGCTGGCGTATCGGTGAGCTGATAACGGCAGATAGTCCCTGTATCGACATGCAAGACATCGTGCTGATCGAGCTTTCATCCTCGCTATTCCGTTTTCCCGATAAATTCATCGACCTAGATGGCACGAATGGCCGTATAGCCGTAGCTGCAAGCGAATTGTATGACGGCATGTTATTGGTAGCCTCTGGCTACCCAATAGATGAAAACCCGATTGAGTATCCGTATGGCGATGACTACAACTGCTCGACAGTGATCAATAAGCATATCTTTCACGGTGTTTGTGAGTTCGAAGGATCAGCCCCCCTCCTGCGTTTTTTTAGTCAGATCACACACTCAGAAATGAATGGAATGAGTGGCGGGATGGTTTCTAACCTAATGCCTAAATCCAACCAGGTTGCTTGGGTCGGTATGATTCAGAAGGCTGGTAATGGAATTCTCCGTTTCTATCCCGCATGCTGGATTATCCCAGCCATCAAGAACTATATGCAGGCGAGCCATTACGTCATAGATCCTGCTGTCCATATGGCAAATCTAGAAATTGAATCTACTCCAGAAGCAATCCAAGGTAGAGCAGAGTATTTCAAGATGATCAAGGTTATAACGGATGATATGAGGGCTAGAGAAGCAGGACATTAGCATTAGCCAATGCTCCTCTCTCGGCCCACTGCCCTACTTTTCAGGCTTAAAACGCCAGTTCGACTCACCTTATGCCAAACGCTGTTATGGGATCAACGCCGCTGAACCCAGCGATTCCTTACGAAGTAAGGTTGTATGCGATTCCAGATTCAACATCGTCGATGAGAGCTAGCTTTAAGCCTTACTTCCAATGATGGATGTGATGCTTTTGACCACAAGTACGGCAACCATGCCTACGAGCGCGCCTACTAGGCAGTGAATGCCTAAAGTTGCGAAGGTTTCCCACGCCCCTGCCCCTTCGACCAGTCTCTCAGCAAAGTGCTGCATCGGCCCGATGCCTTCTGTAATGAACGCCCCCCCGACCAGGAACATTGCCACAGTTCCGATCCAGGATAATGCTTTCATAAGCTTCGGAGCAGCCGACAGCAGCCATCCCCCGACAGTTCGCACCACAGAACCCCATGTACCGGTAGCTTTAGACTTCTGGAGAATAAGGCCAGCATCATCCAAGCGGACGATCCCCGCAACCAATCCGTAAACGCCCACTGTCATGACCACCGCGATCAGCGCTAACGTCAAAATCTGTTGGAGCATCGGGGCATCAGTAACGATATTTAGGGTAATGACAATGATCTCGGCGCTCAGAATGAAGTCCGTTCGAACAGCCCCTGCAATCTTCCGCTTTTCATAAGCTGCAAGCTCTTCAGGCGTCTTAGGCTTCGTTTTCTTTGGCTGCCCTGTGTCATCGTCTCGACCAGCCGTGAGCTTGTCCTTGATAGCCTCAAAGCCCTCATAACAGAGATATGCTCCCCCTATCATGAGCAGCCAGTGAACCGCAGCAGGCAGCAGTGCGTTCAGCACCAATGCACAAGGCACCAGGATTGCTTTATTTCTCAACGACCCCTTGAAAACAGCCCAAACCACCGGTAGCTCTCGGTCTGCTTTCATGCCGGTAACCTGCTCAGCATTCACAGCAAGGTCGTCGCTCAGGACGCTAGCCGATTTCTTTGCAGCGACTTTACTCATGAGCGAGATGTCGTCTAGCAGCGTGGCGATGTCATCCAATAAAGCGAACAAGCTACTGCCGGCCATTTAAGGCTCCTTAAGTTGATTTATTCTGCTCCCCCGAGCACCTCACGCATACCCACGCTAATGCCCCGCGCACACTCCTTCCGTAGGCTCAGGATTACCCTGTCGTCATCGGGTTACGGTGAGCACCTTTCTAGACAATGGACACACCATGCCGTTCATCAATAGCTAGGCGATCTGCAACAGAGCCTTCAAGACCGCACCAAATAATCTTTACTGAATGCTGGCCTACTAACATCTTTTAGATCAAACCGCCTATTCTAAGTCAGCGATATCCGAGCCGTTCGGCTGTCGGCGACGCGAACCGAGTCAGCAGACGCGGTACGTACACATCCTGGACGATGGGCGGTGAGCAATGAAGCTGCAGAGTATTCGGCTATGTAATTTTCAATCCTTCGGCAATGAGCCTACGGTAATCACATTCGAGGATGTCACCTACCTTATCGGCCCTAATGGCTCTGGAAAGACAGCAGTCCTGCAAGCGCTCTGCAGGTTGTTTGCCTTTGATCCAAGCCTCCGTCGAATCAAGCGATCCGACTTCCATGTGCCTGCTGATGAGGATTTGGTACCTGAGGAGCGCAGTCTGTGGCTGGAAGCGGATTTCGAATTCCCAGAGCTTCTAGAGGACGAGGACAACTCTACCGTGGCCCCGCACTTCGCTCATATGCGATTGGACACAGCCGAAGGTATCCCGCGCGCTAGATATCGATTGAGCGCAACGATGGGGATTGATGGGGACATTGAAGAGAACCTAGTTTATGTCCTTGATGTTGATAAAGACGCCAACCCATTGTCGACCGCAGTAGTCACTCGAGTGCATCGCAATACAATTCAAATGCATTACCTCCCCGCCAGACGAGACCCTGCCGACCACATAACCTATGGCGCTAATGCCCTGCTCGGACGCTTGCTACGAGCCGTAAATTGGGAAGACGACCGAGAACGGATCAAAGGACTCACCGACGAAATCAGCGAATGCTTGTCAGGAAACCAATCAGTAAGTGCATTCAGTGAAAGCCTGAATTTGATGTGGAAGCGACTTCACAGGGGCACCTTTTTCACCGACCCCAAGCTCACTTTCGTCACATCCGAAATTGAGTCGCTTCTCAGACACATGTCAGTGTCGTTCTCACCAGGGCACGACGAGAATCTAGTCGACTTCTCTCGCCTCAGCGATGGACAGAAGTCGATGCTCTATCTATCACTGGTGTTGTCCTCTCACGCCATCGGGCGTGCAGTCCTAACTGGTAAGGACGTTTCTTTCGACGCTGACAAACTGAAGCCACCGTCATTTACGCTGATCGCAGTGGAGGAACCTGAAAACAGCCTCTCACCTCATTACCTAGGGCGCATCGTTAACGCCCTCAATAGCTCAATTGGGGGGGCAGACTCCCAGGCAATCATCGCCACGCATGCTCCATCCATGCTCCGCCGCGTGGATCCTGAGAACATCCGCTATCTACGCCTTGCTGCGAACCGCGCCACCAAAGTTACCTGTATAGCCCTACCCGACAAGGAAGATGAAGCTCATAAGTTTGTCCGAGAGGCTGTACAGGCCTTTCCGGAAGTCTATTTTTCCCGGCTAGTGGTACTGGGTGAGGGAGACAGCGAAGAAATTGTTCTTCCGAGAATTCTTCAGGCGAAAGGTGCGCCTGTTGATGAGTCGGCGGTGACTATCGCGCCACTGGGTGGTCGTCACGTCAACCATTTTTGGAGGTTACTATCCGCGCTGGAGACGCCCTATGTAACCCTACTTGATCTCGACGTTGCACGACATCAAGGTGGGTGGGGACGTGTAACCAACGTCAATAATCAACTTGCAAAATTTGCTCCAGAGAAAAAGCTTCCCGCTTGGAATATAGCCAAGTGGAATGATGATCTCCCGGTTCGAACCCACCATTGGTTTGAAGAAGGAAAAGTGAGCGTATTTGTCGAGTTGGAGAAGCGCGGAGTTTTCTTCTCAGAGCCCATGGATTTGGACTTCTCAATGTTGCTCGCCTACCCAAATGCATATGATGTATCGCTAAGCGATCCGGATGAATCGACTGTTAAGGCCGTCCTAGGCAAGAGTCATCATAAGTCCGACCAATACAATGCAGCGGAACAGCAACTTTTTGGCACCTACCACTCCAAGTTCAAACTAGGTAGCAAACCGGCAGCACACATCTCTGCCCTTGCAAAGCTCACTGATGAAGACCTGCTAAAGGCTCTTCCTCCTTCGTTAGATCGTTTGGCCAACGCAATCATCGCGGCGCTGGAGGACATCCCAGAATGATCAGCGCGGATGTATGGAAAGTCGCCGATGGCTTGACCTTGGAAACAAACGCCCTTCTCGCTGTGAGGGAGCTTGGAAAGTCGCTCGCGCTCACCGCAGGCCCAGGCGCAGGCAAAACGGAGGTTCTGGCGCAGCGTGCAGACTTTTTGCTACGCACCGGAAACTGCCGATACCCCAAGCGAATACTGGCGATCTCCTTCAAGGTCGATGCGAGCATAAACCTCAAGGAACGGATTCGTCGCAGATGCGGACTTGATCTGGCTGCACGCTTCGACAGCTACACCTTTCACGGCTTCGCCAAGCGCATCATTGATAGGTTTAGACCCGTGCTCACGGGCGGGGACTCTCTTGAGCCAAACTACTCCATAGGCGACGAACCAATTCAAGGCAAACAAATTAAGTTCGCGCAGCTCATACCTCTCGCAACGAAGATCTTGAGCAATTCAGTGGTTGCAAGAAATGCAATTTGTCAGACCTACGCTGATGTATTCCTTGATGAGTTTCAAGACTGCACTACTGAGCAGTACGCACTGCTGAAGCTTGTCTTCATGAATAAGCCAATTCGATTGACCGCCGTCGGTGACACCAAACAGAAAATTATGGGCTGGGCGGGAGCACTGGATGGCATATTTATAGACTACGCAAAGGACTTCGACGCCCGACCACTCAATCTATATCGAAACTTCCGATCTAAGCCTCGGCTTTTGCGGATGCAGAACGAGATCATTCGAACACTTGATCCTGCTGCGGTGATGGCAGATGACCTGATCATTGGAAACGACGGCGAACTCCTCGCTCGAAACTACGACAACAGTCACAGCGAAGCAGCCGCGTTGGCCAACATCATCCAGAAGTGGATAGATGTAGAGAAAATACCCCTACCAGAAATAGCGATTCTTTTTCCCAGGCAGATAGACCTCTACGGCACCCTCCTCATGGAGCAACTGGCAGCCAGAGGAATTCCCTTTCGCAACGAGCATGAGTCTCAAGATCTAGTTAATGAGCCCGCAGCTCGCCTAATTATTGACTACCTATCATGCCTGTATCGGGAGCGAGAACCGAAGGCGTGGATCAATTTGATGGAGCAACTGGTTTCATTTAATGACGAGGACGGTGAATCTGAGATCCAGAGAAACTTCGAGCGCCTCTATCTTGCCCAGCGCAAGGAAGTGAAAAAATTGGCCCGATCTGACGCGCCTTATTCAGGATGGTGGGAGCTAACTATGAAGTTCCTAAAGAACATCGGCCTACCCGTGCTGACCACCCTTTCTTCTGACTACGAAGCAAAAGCCAGATTGAACGAGGTTATCAAGAACACGAGACAGCAAATTGAGAAACTGCTCGAGCAAGAACCGGATTTGCTCAAAGCACTTGATCTGTTCTCCAACGATCAAGCAGTCCGTTTTCTGACGATTCATAAAAGTAAAGGATTGGAATTCCACTCTGTAATTATGATCGGTGTAGAAACACAGACATTTTGGGGCAAAGTCCAAGAGGAGCGTTGCGGCTTCTTTGTGGGTGTTTCACGTGCCAAGGAGCGGTTGATGATCACGACATGCGACTTACGCTATCGACCGGCCTCAAACCCTCCAAGGTGGAATGAGCATCGCACTCCTCATGCTGAGTTCGTCACATACGTAACGCCATTTCTTTCCGCCCAGCCAAATGCCTGACAGATAGCCGCGTGTCGCTAATCTTGTATGAACTCGCGGCAAGGATGCTCCCCACACAGCAAATCATCCTTAGACCTCAAGCAGAGTCACAAACACGGGCTGAGGAAAATCTCCGGGCTTCCGGGGTATGCCATAGATAGAGGTGTGTCAGGAAGGACAAGGCAAGAGCACTCCCAATCAAATACACATCTTAATCTTCCCCATCAAGAGCAAGAGCAGGTCAAAGCCTAAGGGCTTTGACACCAAAGCGGAGTGTGTCTAGAAAATCACCGCCGAATAGATCGTGTCGCGCACCAGTGTAGGCGACGCTTCGTTGCTCATCATGATCGCCAGAATCACCACTTCGACCAGCACGGCCGCGAGTGTGAGGATCATCGTGCCGTAAGGGTCGCCGACCTTTTCCGCGAGCAATTCGGCGTGATGGGCGACGCGCATCGAGGCGGCGACGATGAAGGCGATCAGTACCAGGCCGGCAGTCAGCGCGACGATCTGGCCGCTGTGCAGCATCCAGTGTTCCAACGGATAGGCGACGCACGCGGCGATGACGGCCAGTAGCAGAAAACTTTCTTGCTTGAGGATGGTGAGCATAACGGGCCTTTTTGCCGAAGAGTGCGAATGAGCTACTGACTGCGGGGCGGCGCTAACGTTTCGTTACACCTTAGCGCACCAAGCGATGGCGTGAACTCGCGGACTTGCACTGCGTTGGTTCTGGCGCTGAAAAGATCGCAGCCTTCGGCAGCTCCTACAGGTTGCGCATTCCCATGTAAGAGCTGCCGAAGGCTGCGATCTTTTTTGTTTGTTGTCCTGTTGGTCAGCAATTTGCATTGGCCCTGACCACACACAACAAAATGGAGTTCGAATTCATGCAAATACGTCCGCTGCACAAACTGCTGTGCGCCGCCCTTGGTCTGGGGATCAGCCTGAGCGCCAGCGCTGCCGATCCGCTCAAGGTCGGTTTCGTCTACATCGGCCCGATCGGTGACCACGGCTGGACGTATCAGCATGAGCAGGGGCGCAAGGCACTCGCCGAGAAGTTCGGCAATCAGATCACCACCAACTACGTCGAGAACGTCGCTGAAGGCGCCGACGCCGAGCGGGTGATCCGCAACATGGCCAAGGACAATTACGACCTGATCTTCACCACCTCTTTCGGCTACATGAACCCGACGCTGAAAGTCGCCAAGCAGTTTCCCAAGGTGACCTTCGAACACGCCACCGGCTACAAACAGGACAAGAACCTCGGCACCTATCTGGCGCGCACCTACGAAGGTCGCTACGTCGGCGGTTTCCTCGCGGCGAAGATGACCAAGACCAAAAAAATAGGTTACGTCGCTTCGTTCCCGATCCCCGAGGTAATCCGCGACATCAACTCGATTCAACTGGCGCTGAACAAATACAACCCGGGCACCGAGATCAAAGTGGTGTGGGTCAACTCCTGGTTCGATCCGGGCAAGGAAGCGGATGCGGCCAACGCGTTGATCGATCAGGGTGTCGACGTGGTGTTCCAGCACACCGACAGCCCGGCGCCCATTCAGGCGGCTGAGCGTCGTGGCGTGTACGCGGTGGGTTACGCCTCGGACATGGCGCACTTCGGTCCGAAAGCAGTGCTGACCTCGATCGTCAACGACTGGGCGCCGCACTATATTCAGGCGACGCAAAGCGTGATCGACCACACCTGGAAATCCCAGGATTACTGGGGCGGGCTGAAGGAAGGCACGATTGAACTGCCGATCAGCGATCTGGTGCCGGCGCCGGTGAAAGCCGAGGCCGAGCAGATCATTGCTGACATCAAGAGCGGTGCCTTCCAACCGTTCACCGGGCCGATCAAGGATCAGGCCGGCGTCGAGAAAATCCCAGCGGGCGTGAGTGCGACCAATGCGGAGCTGGCGTCGATGAACTACTACGTTGAAGGCATGAAGGCCGAGATGCCGAAGTAATCCCCCGCAAAACACACCGACCCTGTGGGAGCTGGCTTGCCAGCGATAGCGGTCTGACAGGCAGCATTAATGTTGAATGTGATGGCCTCATCGCTGGCAAGCCAGCTCCCACAGAGTTCTTCAGTGTTCTCCAGTCTGCGTTTCTTCAGGACCCGTGCATGAACAGTCTTCCGATCATCGATATCAGCCCGCTGTACAGCGACGATCAAAACGCTTGGCCTGCCGTGGCTGAACAAATTGACCTGGCCTGCCGCGAATGGGGTTTTTTCTACATAAAGGGTCATCCGATTTCAGCGCAGCGCATCGCCGCCGTGCTCGATCACACCCAACGCTTCTTCGCCCTGCCCGCCGCAGAAAAACTCAAGATCGACATCACCCAGACCCGCCACCATCGCGGCTACGGCGCCATCGCCACCGAGCAACTCGACCCGAGCAAACCCAGCGACCTCAAAGAAACCTTCGACATGGGCCTGCACCTGCCGGCCGAGCATCCCGATGTACTCGCGGAAAAACCGCTGCGCGGGCCGAACCGTCATCCAGCGCAAGCGGGATGGGCAGACTTGATGGAGCAGCATTACCTCGACATGCAAGCCCTCGCACAAACCCTGCTGCGCGCAATGACCCTCGCCCTCGACATCGAACGCGACTTCTTCGACAGCCGCTTCGTCGACCCGGTCAGCGTGCTGCGCATGATCCATTACCCACCGCGCCACACCGCCAGCTCCGCCGAGCAGCAAGGCGCCGGCGCGCACACCGATTACGGCTGCATCACCCTGCTCTATCAGGACAGCGCCGGCGGCCTGCAAGTGAAAAACGTCAAAGGTGAATGGATCGACGCGCCACCGATCGACGGCACTTTCGTGGTCAACCTCGGCGACATGATGGCGCGCTGGAGCAATGATCGTTATCGCTCGACCCCGCACCGGGTGATCAGCCCGATGGGCGTGGATCGCTATTCGATGCCGTTCTTCGCCGAGCCGCACCCGGACACGCGCATCGAATGCCTGCCCGGTTGTCAGGACGCACAGCATCCAGCGAAATATCCGACGACCACTTGCGCCGAATTCCTGCTGTCGCGCTTCGCCGATACCTACGCTTATCGCCGTGAGCAGGAAGCTGTTTGATGGATCGCTTGGTCAGGTTTTGCCAATTGTTTCGGCGAGCATCTGTAGAATGCCGCCATTGCACCTGATGAGAAAAGAATATGTACGACTGGCTCAACGCCTTGCCCAAGGCTGAACTGCACCTGCACCTGGAAGGCTCGCTGGAGCCCGAGCTGCTGTTCGCCCTGGCCGAACGCAACAAGATCGCCCTGCCGTGGAATGACGTGGAAACCCTGCGCAAGGCTTACGCCTTCAACAACCTGCAGGAATTCCTCGACCTGTATTACCAGGGCGCCGATGTACTGCGCACCTCGCAGGATTTCTACGACCTGACCTGGGCGTACCTGCTGCGCTGCAAAGCACAGAACGTGATTCACACCGAACCGTTCTTCGACCCGCAGACTCACACCGACCGGGGCATCCCGTTTGAAGTGGTGCTCAATGGCATCGCCGCGGCATTGAAGGATGGCGAGCAGCAACTGGGTATCACCAGCGGTTTGATCCTCAGTTTCCTGCGTCACCTGAGCGAAGAAGAAGCGGAGAAAACCCTCGATCAGGCGCTGCCGTTCCGTGATGCGTTTGTCGCTGTCGGCCTCGACAGTTCCGAGATGGGCCACCCGCCAAGCAAGTTTCAGCGCGTGTTCGATCGTGCCCGTCACGAAGGCTTCCTGACCGTTGCCCACGCCGGCGAAGAAGGCCCGCCGGAGTACATCTGGGAAGCCATCGACCTGCTGAAAATCCAGCGTATCGACCATGGCGTACGCGCCATCGAAGACGAGCGCCTGATGCAGCGGATCATCGACGAGCAGATCCCGCTGACTGTGTGCCCGTTGTCGAACACCAAACTCTGCGTGTTCGATCACATGTCGCAGCACAACATTCTCGACATGCTTGAGCGTGGCGTGAAGGTCACGGTGAACTCCGATGACCCGGCGTACTTCGGTGGTTACGTGACCGAGAACTTCTACGCGCTGCATGAGCATTTGGGCATGACCCAGGATCAGGCCAAGCGCCTGGCGCAAAACAGCCTCGATGCGCGCCTGGTAAAACCCTGAAAATCATATTAAAACCTGTGAGACCGGGCTTGCCCGCGATGAGGCCATCAGTACCAACATTAATGTTGACTGACAGTCCGCCATCGCGGGCAAGCCCGCTCCCACAGGGTGCTGTGTTTAATTGGATATCTGGGCTTCAGTCAGCTCCTCCAGGGTTTTACCGCGCGTCTCCATCCCGAACAACCACACCACCCCCGCCGCAATCGCAAAACACGCCGCGCCCAGCGCAAACACCCCGCCCTGCCCGGTAATCGGGAACACCAGCCCGGTCACCAACGGCCCGAGCAGCGAGCCCACGCGGCCAATCGCCGAGGCGAACCCCGAGCCGGTCGCGCGCGCCGAAGTCGGATACAACTCCGGCGTGTAGGTGTAAAGCACCGCCCACATACCAAACAGAAAGAACTGCATCAACAACCCGGTGCTGATCAGCAGCGCCACGTTGCCGCCGAACACCGCGCTCTGCCCATACAGAAACGCCATCACCCCGCCGCCGAGCAAGGTGACGATGCACACCGGTTTACGCCCCCAGCGCTCGACCAGCCACGCCGCCATCAAAAATCCGGGAATCCCACCCAGCGAAATCAGCACCGTGTAATACACCGACTGCGTCACGGCAAAACCCGACTGTTGCAGCAGCGCACTCAGCCACGACGTCAGCCCGTAAAAGCCGAGCAGTGCGAAAAACCACAGGCTCCAGATCATCGTCGTGCGCTGGCGATATTGCGGCGACCAGATCTGCTTGAGCGCCGAGAAGAAGTTGCCCGGTGGCGTCACGGTGCGCGGCAAGCGAATCGGTTCCGGCAGCGCCGCACCACCCAGCGAGGAGCGCACCCGCGCTTCGATGCCGTTCAACACCTTGTCCGCCGCTTCATCATGCCCGGCCTGTTCCAGCCAGCGCGGCGACTCGGGAATGAAAAAACGAATGGCCAACACAAACACCGCCGGTACCGCCAACACCAGAAAGATGTCGCGCCAGCCAATCAACGGCAGCAGGAAGTACGACAGCACGCCCGCAGCGACAAACCCCAACGGCCAGAAGCCGTCCATCAACGCGATATAGCGCCCACGCCGCTGCGCCGGAATCAGCTCGGAGAGCATCGACTGCGCAATGGGGAACTCCATGCCCATGCCGATCCCCAACAGAATGCGGAACAGCGTCAGTGCCTCGACCGTTTGCGCCGTCGAGCACAGGTAACTGGCCACGCCCCACAACACGATGCTCCACTGAAACACCGGTTTACGCCCGAAGCGGTCGGCGAGCATGCCGGACAGCGACGCGCCCAGCACCATGCCGAAAAAACTCGAACTGGCGAGCAGCCCGGCCTGCGCGCTGCTCAGACCGAACTCGGCCTTAATCGAGCCGAGCAAGAACGTCATCATCGCCAGGTCCATCGAATCGAAGAAAAATGCCAAGGCAATGATGATGAAAATGATCCGGTGATAACCGCTGATCGGCAGGCGTTCCAGCCGCTCTGCCGCACTGAAGCTTCGAGTATCCATGCCGCCTCCCCCCATCCGAAAAGTCCCCGGATCGAGTGTGCGCGATAGCGTTCAGGCGCTCGTGCTGGATGCGACCTGTTCGCAGTCGTGGGCGACGCGACGATTGCTCTACAACGCCATTTCCAGCTCGGTCTCCTTGGCGAATCGATGGATTTCGCGCTGCCCGGTGGCGGTCAATTGCAGCGCACGGGAATCGTGAGGCAAGGTCAGCCAACCGGATTGCATGAACAACTGCAACAACGCCGCACCGAGCGTGCCGCCCATGTGCGGGCGTCTTTCGCTCCAGTCCGGACAGGCGCAAGCCACTTGCACATTGCGGTGGGCCAGCGCCTGGATAAACACACCACGCTTGGCCAGTTGCGTCGAGCCCTTGAGCGTGACCACGACCCGTTGCTCGATCTGTTCGATCCAGCCAGCATCGAGCAGGCGCTGGTACAGATCGGCGGCCAGCGTGCCGCCCAAATGGTCATCGCAGAAACGTGCGCGCAACAATGACGACGGTGCTGCCGGCGCCCTGGCAATGGGTGTGGAACGCTTGAACACGGCGGGGATGTCGCGCGGTGCACTGGCAATGGTAGCGCTGGCCAACGCCTCTATCGCCGCCCCGACCTCGGGAGCCGAGAGCCGGAAAAACCGCTTGCGACCGCGCATTTCGACTTTCAACAGGCCCCCCGTGGCCAGCCGCGTCAGGTGAGCGCTGGCGGATGACGGCGACAGCCCCGCCAGCAACGCCAGTTCCTCGGTTTGCCGGGCCGAGCCGTCCATCAACGCCCACATCATCGCGCTGCGCTTGGGGTCAGCCAGCAACGTGGCGATCTGGCTGATGCAAGGTGCATGTTCCATATATTCACTCCCTGTTGAATCGTATCGTCTACTGCTCGCGGACATCTTGACCAGTAATGAGTCGTCGGCCAAGACGCGAAATACGCCATGAACCGGGGCCACGCAGGCCACTGACGCAACCTGCTGCGGCGCTTGATCGCGGCAGTTGCGCGCCCGTCAATCAAACCCGGGCGACTGGGCACAAAGGTCTGCAGGCCCGGGTGTCAGTGCGGGCATGAGGCGGTCGCTAGTATAAGCGTGTTACCTGCCGCGTCCCGCGCCGGGGCCTGCGCAGGTGGTGATTGTTGCTGAGTGAAATTTCTCTATTTACCTGCGACTAATGATCAACTTTCGAGAAAGCGGGAAATTGACTACTCAATTCAGCGCATCGGCTGGCGAGCATTTCCCTCAAAAGGTTCACCGGCTTACTCAATTGAGCGCGATGGGCGCACAATAAATTCAGCGGTGCGCGCTCACACAACAGTTCAGGCAGCAGCACTTTCAGGCGACCGGCGAGGACATCGGCGCCCACGTCGAGCCAGGACTTGTAGGCGATCCCGGCCCCGGCCACCGCCCAGAGACGCACCACGTCGGCGTCGTCACTGAAGCGGTCGCCACTGACGGTCAGGCCGACTTCGCGCTTGCCGTCATGGAAGCTCCAATGGTCATGCACGCGGCTGCCGAGCATGTACAGCAGGCAATTGTGTTGAGCCAGTTGTTCGAGTTGGCGCGGCTCACCGTGACGGGCCAGGTACGCCGGGGAGGCGCACAGCACGCGACGGTTATGCGGGGCGATGGGCAATGCGACCAGGCTGGAATCTTCCGGCTCGCCATAACGCAAGGCGATGTCCACTGGCTGGCGAAACAGGTCGGCGATGCGGTCACCGAGTAACAGCCGCACGGTCAGTTTGGGGTGCTCGCGCTGAAATTCATCGAGCCACGGCAATAGCAGGTTGCGACCGAAGTCCGACGGCGCCGACAACTGCAAGACTCCGCTGACTTGATCCTGCCCGCTGGCCAGCAGACGCCGGCCTTCATCAAGGTTACTCAGGGCCGCCCGGGCATATTCGAGAAAACCTTCGCCCTCGACGGTCAGGCGCAAGCTACGCGTCGAACGCGCCAGCAAACGCGCGCCGAGTTGCTGCTCGATGCGCTTCAACGCCGCGCTGGCCACGGCGGCGGACATGTCCATCACCCGCGCTGCCGCCGACAGACTGCCCAGATCCGCCGCCCGGACAAACAACTGCAAGTCATCGAAACGCAGCATTCTCAGCCTCGATTATCAAAAAAATATTGAAAGAGACTGCTCTTTTAGCCGGTTTTATCTTGCAGAGAAATAGCCAATCATCTGCCCATCGAATTCATCCCGCTTCTCTGGAGCCGAGCATGTCCCAGCCATTCACCGCCATCGCCACCCTGATCGCCAAACCCGGCCAACAGGATCTTCTCGAACAGGGCCTGCGCGCACTGGTTGCACCGAGCCGCGCCGAAGTCGGTTGCAGTCAGTACGACCTGCACCGCGATCTCGCCGACCCACAGGTTTTCTACGTGATCGAACATTGGGCCAGCGAAGAAATTCTCCAGGCGCACAACGCCAGCGCGCACTTCCTGCACTTCCAGACCACTGCCGGCCAGACCATCGAACACTTCGAACTCAAGCGCCTCTGCGCGATTGCCTGATTCCTTCTTCCATTACCTGTACGGAGCCACTCATGAAAGCCATTGCCTATTACGCATCCCTGCCGATCAGCGACGCCAGCGCCCTGCAAGACATCGAACTGCCAGAACCGGTCGCCGGCCCGCGCGACCTGCTGGTGGAAGTCAAAGCCATCTCGGTCAACCCGGTCGACACCAAAGTGCGGCAGAACGTGGCGCCGGAAAACGGCGCGGCGAAAGTGCTGGGCTGGGACGTCGCCGGTGTGGTCAAAGCCGTCGGCAGTGAAGTGACGCTGTTCAAGGCCGGTGACAAAGTCTTCTACGCCGGCTCCATTGCCCGCGCTGGCGGCAACAGCGAGCTGCACACGGTTGATGAGCGCATCGTCGGCCATATGCCGAAATCCCTCGGTTTTGCTGAAGCTGCTGCACTGCCGCTGACCGCGATCACCGCGTGGGAGTTGTTGTTCGAGCGCCTGCAAATCCGCGAGGGCAAGAGCGATGAAGGCCAGAGCCTGTTGATCGTTGGCGCGGCCGGGGGTGTGGGTTCGATTCTCACGCAATTGGCCAAGCAGTTGACCGGGCTGAAGGTGATTGGCACCGCTTCCCGCGAGCAGACCCGCGATTGGGTCAAAGCGTTGGGCGCCGACTTGGTGATCGATCACAGCCAACCGCTGAGCGAAGAGCTGAAACGCGCCGGGATCGACAACGTCACTCACGTCGCCAGCCTGACCCAGACCGAGCAGCATCTGGATCAACTGGTCGAGGCGCTGGCGCCGCAGGGCAAACTGGCGTTGATCGACGATCCGAAGTCGCTCGATATCACCAAGCTCAAGCGCAAGAGCCTGTCGCTGCACTGGGAGTTCATGTACACCCGCTCGCTGTTTGAGACGCCGGACATGATCGAGCAGCACAAGCTGCTCAATCGTGTGGCTGAGCTGATTGATGCCGGGACGTTGAAGACCACGGTGGGAGAGCATTTCGGTGTGATTAATGCGGCCAATCTGCGTCGGGCGCATGAGTTGCTGGAAAGCGGTAAGGCCAAGGGGAAAATTGTTTTAGAAAGTTTCTAAGAGCAAAAGATCGCAGCCTTCGGCAGCTCCTACAGGGGCTGGCGGGGCTGCGCTCCCCCTTTTGCCGTCAGTCAGATGGCTGACCCTTGTCACAATTGCGATCGTATTCAGGACTACAATCGAAGCCTCTGCGATACATCTTTTACGCAAGGGAGGTCAGCAATGAAGATCCTGATAAAAGAAGTGGCAAAGTCTCAATGGCAGGTTCGACTGGACCAACACGCCGTGACATTCCGCAGTGAAGCCGAAGCACTGGCCTTCACTCGCACCCTTGAAGCGCGACTTTGCGCGCCCCATCAGATTCCCGACCGCAGCCAACAGCGCGCTGCCGGCTGAGGTTTTCTAGGCCTCGGCCTGCGCTTGCGCCAGCGCCCGGGCATTTTGCAGGCGCCGGGTGAGCAACGCGACGCACACCACCAGCAAACCGCAAACGCTGATGACGATGGCCATCGGCACGGCGGTGCCGTCGTGCAACACGCCGACCAGCGCCGAAGCCCCGGCGGCGACACTGAATTGCATGCAGCCGAGCAACGCCGAGGCGCTGCCTGCGCGCGCGCCTTGGCCGTTCATCGCGCAGGCTGCCGCATTCGGGCTGATGCAACCCAGGCTGGACACGCAGATAAACAATGGAATCAGCAGCGGCCACAGGGATGCGGTGTGCAACGCGCTGACCGCCAGCAACGTCAGCCCCGCCGCCAGATAAACCCACACCGCCCGCGACAGCAGAAACGCCGGACCGCGCTTGGCCAACAGCCGCGCATTGATCTGCGCCACCAAAATGAAACCCGCCGCGTTGGTGCCGAAGAGCCAGCCGAAGTGCTCAGCCGGCACGCCATACAGCTTGATAAAGATGAACGGTGAGCCGGCGATATAGGCAAACATGCCGGCGATGGCGATGCCGCCGGTCAGGGCATGGCCGAGATAGACGCGATCACTCAGCAGGCGCGCGTACTGGCGAAAAGCACCGGACAACGGTTGGCGAGGCATGCTCGCTGGCATGCTTTCCGGCAGACCGAGCGCGACCGCGAGGCCGGCCAGGGCGCTGAAACCGGTGAGCACCAGGAAAATCGACTGCCAACCGGTGGTGTTGACCAGCAGACCGCCGAGCATCGGCGCCAGAATCGGTGCCAGACCCATCACCAGCATCAGTTGCGAGAAGACTTTTGCCGAGCCCACTGCATCGCATTTGTCACTGACCACTGCCCGGGAAATCACCATGCCGGCACAGCCACCCAGCGCCTGCACGAAGCGCGCACCAATCAGCCATTCCAGGTTCGGTGCATAGGCGCAGGCCAAGGATGCCAGGGTGAACAGTGCGAGACCGACCAGCAGCGGAATCCGCCGTCCAAAGCGATCCGCCACCGGGCCATACGCCAGTTGACCAATCGACAGGCCGGCGAAATACGCCGCCAGGGTCATCTGCACGTGTTTCTCATCCGTGCCGAAGGCCAGTGCCATCGCGGGAAATGCAGGCAAATAGAAGTCGATGGCCAAGGGCCCGAAGGCGGTCAAGGCACCGAGAATCAGAATGGTACGGAAGTTCATCAGGCATCCAGGTAGGCAAGTCGGCAGCCCGACAGTCTAGCTGTGCCCGAACGCGTTGAACATTCCGATAGCTCGCTAACAATTAAAAAAGCAGGATCAAAAGATCGCAGCCTTCGGCAGCTCCTACATGAATGCGTCCCCTGTAGGAGCTGATCTTTTTGTTTCTAGGCGAGTTTGACGGCGTAGCCCTCGTCGCTGATAACCTCAATCACCTGCTCGGCACTCAGCGCACTTTCAACGCCAACCTCTTTCGCCGCCAGATCGACCCGCACGCTGGCTGCCGGATCCTTGGCCTGCACCGCGCTGGTGATGGCTTTGACGCAGTGACCGCAGGACATGCCTTGAACGTTGAACACTTGCATGGAATGACTCCTTTGAGTGAGGTTGCCGGCAGTGTCGAGCTTGCCACGATGGCAAGGTCAAGTTCTTGAATAAACTGCCGGGCTGGCAATCGGCGCCGCGCTCGGCCAAGCTGCGTGCATCAATGACTCGAATTCAGGAGATTCAGCCATGCGCTGGTCAGCTTTCAGCCTGTTTGGCTTCCTCAGCCTTTTTGCCGCCCTCCCCCAAGCGCAAGCCGCCGGCGAGGATTACGCGGTGCTGATCATTTCCCGCGAGCGCCTGGAAGTGTCGACCTCCTGCGAGATCGGCGTGTACATCCAGGATCAGCTCTCGGCGCGACTGCTGCAGGAGCAAAGCATCTCCTTCAACCTGCCGCCGGGCACGGTGTCGCTGCGCTTGAAATTGCTGCCGGGCCAGGTCGCCGGTTGCAATCCGGGCATGCTCGCGCCGGGTTCGCAGGAGATCAAACTGCATGCCGGTGACGTGTTGAAGTATCGCTTGGCGATGAATTCCGAAGGCGTCTATCTGAAACGCGCCGATCTCGAATACTGAGTCGTTAGCCAAAAGATCGCAGCCTTCGGCAGCTCCTGCATTGGAATGCAATCCTCTGTAGGAGCTGCCGAAGGCTGCGATCTTTTGGCTTCTCGGATTGGCGCTTGACCTTGCCCGCATGGCAAGGTTGATCCTTGTAGGCATCTACTACAGGGAGTACGACCGATGTCCGATTCCATCACGTTCGATCTGCCGATTGCCGGCATGACCTGCGCCAGTTGCGCCGGGCGTGTCGAACGCGCCTTGAGCAGAGTCAGCGGCGCCAGTGCCGTCAGCGTCAACCTCGCCACCGAGCAGGCGCGCGTGCAAGCGCCGGGCGACAGCCTTGCGGCCTTGATGGAAGCGGTCGAACGCGCCGGTTACAGCGTCCCGCAGCAAACTATCGAACTGAACATCGAAGGCATGACCTGCGCTTCCTGCGTCGGTCGCGTCGAGCGGGCCCTGAACAAAGTCCCCGGCGTGAAAGGCGTCAGCGTCAACCTGGCCAACGAACGTGCGCACCTCGAATTGCTCGGTCACGTCGACTCACAGACGCTGCTCGACGCCGTCAGCAAGGCCGGTTACTCCGCCAGCGTCTGGCAAGCCGAACACCCGCAAACCGATAACCAACAGCAGAAGCTGAAGCACGAACGCTGGGCGCTGATCTGCGCGATCGCCCTGGCCTTGCCGCTGGTGGCGCCGATGTTGCTGCAACCGTTCGGCATCCACTGGATGCTGCCGGCCTGGGCGCAATTCGCCCTCGCCACGCCGGTGCAGTTCATCTTCGGTGCGCGTTTCTACGTCGCTGCGTGGAAAGCCGTGCGGGCCGGTGCCGGCAACATGGATTTGCTCGTCGCCCTCGGCACCAGCGCCGGTTATGGCTTGAGCCTTTATGAATGGGCCACCGCCGCCGGGCGCATGCCGCATCTGTATTTCGAAGCGTCGGCGGTGGTCATCGCCTTGGTGCTGCTCGGCAAATACCTCGAGAGCCGCGCCAAACGCCAGACGGCTAGCGCCATCCGCGCCCTCGAAGCCTTGCGGCCGGAACGGGCGATTCAAGTGATCGACGGCCGCGAACAGGACGTCGCCATCAGCGCTCTACGCCTCGACGATCTGGTGCTGGTCAAACCCGGAGAACGCTTCCCGGTCGATGGCGAAGTCATCGAAGGCCAGAGCCACGCCGATGAAGCGCTGATCAGCGGCGAGAGCCTGCCGGTGCCGAAACAAACGGGCGACAAAGTCACCGGCGGCGCAATCAACGGTGAAGGTCGCCTGCTGGTACGCACTCAGGCGCTCGGCGCCGAAACCGTATTGGCGCGGATCATTCGTCTGGTCGAGGACGCCCAGGCAGCGAAAGCGCCGATCCAGAAACTGGTGGATAAAGTCAGTCAGATTTTCGTGCCGACCGTGTTGCTGATTGCTTTGGCCACGTTGATTGGCTGGTGGCTGTACGGCGCGCCGCTGGAAACCGCGCTTATCAACGCGGTCGCCGTTTTGGTCATCGCCTGCCCGTGCGCACTTGGTCTGGCGACGCCGACGGCGATCATGGCCGGCACCGGCGTCGCCGCGCGCCACGGCATTCTGATCAAGGACGCCGAAGCCCTGGAACGTGCCCATGAAGTCAGCAGCGTGGTGTTCGACAAGACCGGCACGCTGACCTCCGGCACGCCGCGCATCGCCCACCTCAGTGCGGTGGATGGCGACGAAAACACCCTGCTGACGCTGGCCGGCGCGTTGCAACGCGGTAGCGAGCACCCACTGGCCAAAGCCGTGCTGGATGCGGCGGCAGAACGCAATCTGCCGGTTCCCGATGTCAGCGACAGCCAGTCCCTGACCGGTCGCGGCATCGCTGGTAATCTCGATGGCCGACGTCTGGCGCTGGGCAATCGGCGGATGCTCGAAGAAAGTGGTTTGAGCGCCGGCAACCTGAGCGAGTCCGCTCAAGCCTGGGAAGCCGAAGGCCGCACATTGTCGTGGTTGATCGAGCAAAGCCCCGAACCGAAAGTGCTCGGTTTGTTCGCTTTCGGCGACACCCTGAAACCCGGCGCCCTGCAAGCGGTGCAACAACTTGCCGCACGAAATATCCACAGCCACCTGCTGACCGGCGACAACCGTGGCAGCGCTCGTGTGGTCGCCGAAGCCTTGGGCATCCGCAATGTCCACGCCGAAGTGCTGCCCGCCGACAAAGCCGCCACCGTCGCCGAGCTGAAAAAAACCGGCGTGGTCGCGATGGTGGGTGACGGCATCAACGACGCCCCGGCCCTCGCCGCTGCTGACATCGGCATTGCCATGGGCGGCGGCACCGATGTCGCCATGCACGCGGCGGGCATCACCCTCATGCGCGGCGACCCACGGTTGGTGCCGGCGGCGCTGGAGATCAGCCGCAAGACCTACGCGAAGATCCGTCAGAACCTGTTCTGGGCCTTCGTCTATAACCTGATCGGCATTCCGCTGGCAGCGTTTGGCTTCCTCAACCCGGTGCTGGCAGGGGCGGCGATGGCGCTGTCGAGCGTCAGCGTGGTGAGCAATGCGCTACTGTTGAAAACCTGGAAACCCAAGGATCTGGAGGAGCACCGATGAACATCGGTCAAGCGGCCAAACACAGTGGCCTGAGCGCGAAAATGATCCGCTATTACGAGTCGACCGGCCTGCTTAAAGCGGCCCATCGCACCGACAGCGGCTATCGCGTCTACGGCGACGATGACTTGCACACTCTCGCCTTCATCAAGCGTTCGCGTGACCTCGGCTTTTCTCTGGAAGAGGTCGGCAAACTGCTGACCCTCTGGCAGGATCGCCAACGCGCCAGCGCTGATGTGAAGGCGCTGGCGCGTCAGCACATCGACGAGTTGAACCAGAAGATCCGCGAACTCGGCGAGTTGCGCGACACCCTGCAAGACCTGGTCGAACACTGCAACGGCGACCATCGCCCAGACTGCCCGATCCTCAAGGAACTGGCGTCGGGCTGCTGCGCGCAACCCGCTCGCGCTTGAGCGCCAGCACTTTGACCGCCAGCAAGGTGCACAGCGGAATGCCGTGGAACAACAGGACCACGGCACCCGGCGCCCACCAAGCGTAAAACGGCGCAGCGATCAGCATGCCGATACCAAACCCGGTCATTTGCAGCAACGTTAAAAAGCTGAAAATCGGCAAGCGCAAATGCTCCGGCTCACGTTGCAGGCGCGACATCAGACCGACTTCGGAAAAGCCGTCACCCAACCCCGCCGGCAGCGAGAACAACAGCAATCCGTAGAGGCTGTGTTGCTGGAACATCAGGATAAAGCCGCAGGACATCAGCGCCACGCCGAAGAAAAACCGCCGTTCAAGGTTGATGTTGTCCGAGCCTTTCAGGCGGCTGGCGATCCGCGCGCCGAGCAATTTGCCGCTGGCCCACACGGCGAGCATCAGGCCCAGCGTAGTGCTCGCCGAATCAGGTGTGAGCAGTTTGGAAATGATCGGAAAACCGACGTTGTGCGCCGCGCTGCCCAAGGTGTCGGCCATCGTTACCGCGAGCATCGCGGCCACCACTGGCGTCGCGCGCAGGCCTTGCTTGAGGGCTGACCATTCACCGCGTGCAGATTCTGCATTGACGGTCGGCACCTCGAAGCGCAGTGGCACAATCAACAGCGCCGCCAGCACATAGGTCAGCGCATTCAGTGCAAACACCGTTTCAAAACCAAACGCTGCGACCAGCAAGCCCGAGACCAGACTGCCACCGACCATTGCCGCCGAAGAGGCCGAGGTGATCCAGGCGTTGGCCTTAAGCAATTGATCGGCGGGGATCAAACGCGGTAACTGGCTGTTCAGGCCAATGGCGAACATCGAGTTGCCAAAACCCAGGCCGAAGGCAATCACCGGCAGCAACAGCCCTTGTTGACTGACCGGGGTGATCAGCAGCAAACCGAGCAGGCAGGCGCGCAACAGATCGAACGCAATCAACGGCAGCCGGCCATTCCAGCGGCGGTAGAACCGCGTACCGATCAGGCTGGCAACAATCCCCCCGCCGACGCGACTGGCGAGGAAGATGCCGACGCTCATGGCGCTGTTGCTGAGCAAATAGACGTAAGTCGCCAGCGCGACCATGTTGAGAAATGCGCCGAAATCGGAGATCAACCGGGCCGTAATAATCAGGTGTGTGTTGCGTAAGGTACTCACATACGATCCTTGTAGGAGCTGCCGCAGGCTGCGATCTTTTGATCTGTTTCAGATCGATCGCCAGGATCAAAAGATCGCAGCCTTCGGCAGCTCCTACAAGGGATTAGTGGTGTTCTGAAGACAAAAAACCCGGCCGAGGCCGGGTTTTTGTTTATGCGGTTACTGCATCCACGGGGGTGGAGGCGGTTCCTCGGACTTGCCTTTTGGCTCGTCGTCCGCCGCACGGATCGCCTGCTTGCGCTCTTCGTCGAGTCGCGCCGCTTCGATCTCGCGGATAACGCCGCCGACATCTGCCAGCTCTTCCGGCTCGTCGAACTCGCCGGTCAGCACACTGTTCGGGTGCAAGGTGCCGGCTTCGTACAGCGCCCACATTTCTTTCGCGTACTTGGTCTTCTTCAACTCCGGCGCAAAGCGACCGAAATACGAAGCCATGTTGCCAACGTCCCGTTCAAGCATGCTGAACGCGTGGTTGTTGCCGGCAGCGTCGACCGCTTGTGGCAGGTCGATGATCACCGGGCCGGTCGGTGTCAGCAGCACGTTGAACTCCGAGAGGTCACCGTGCACCAGACCGGTACACAACATCAGCACGATCTGCGAAATCAGGAACGCGTGATATTCACGGGCCTGATCCGGCTCCAGTACCACGTCGTTCAGACGCGGCGCTGCATCGCCGTATTCGTCGGCCACCAGTTCCATCAGCAGCACGCCTTCGAGGAAGTCGAACGGCTTGGGCACGCGCACACCGGCGCCAGCCAGACGGAACAGCGCCGCCACTTCGGCGTTCTGCCAGGCGTCTTCGGTCTCTTTGCGACCGAATTTCGAGCCCTTGGCCATCGCGCGCGCCTGACGGCTGTTACGCACCTTGCGGCCTTCCTGATACTCGGCTGCCTGGCGGAAACTACGTTTGTTTGCCTCCTTGTAGACCTTGGCGCAACGTAACTCGTTGCCGCAGCGCACCACATAAACAGCTGCTTCTTTACCACTCATGAGTGGTCGCAGCACCTCGTCAACCAGACCGTCTTCGATCAGCGGTTCAATGCGTTTTGGAGTCTTCATCAGCTTTTATTGTGGGTCCTTTATTACCAAACACGCGAATGTCACTCGTTATACGGCAATCCTCGCATCTCGGGGAAGGGTTGCCGACCTGTGAACCTGTGAATGCACACACTGTGCCGAAAAATCGACCGCAGCGAATCATAGCCGAGCCGGCCTTGATTGTTGTTATCGGCCGTCGAGGGCATTTGCGACAGAATCTGACATCCGCCGGTACGCGTCCTCAGGCACAGACCTACAAACCTGTGGGAGCTGGCTTGCCAGCGATGGCTGTGGCAGCGTCAATACAGAGATCGAATCTGATGGCCTCATCGCGGGCAAGCCCGCTCCCACAGGTCCGATTCATCTTTCGATAATGGCGGTGACGCCTTGGCCGCCTGCCGCGCAGATCGAAATCAGGCCTCGGCCCTTGCCGGCTGCATCGAGCAGTTTGGCCAGGTTGGCGACGATGCGTCCCCCCGTAGCGGCGAATGGATGCCCTGCCGCCAGCGAACTGCCTTTGACATTGAGGCGGCTGCGGTCGATCGAACCCAGCGGCGCCTCCAGGCCCAGGCGGCTTTTGCAGTATTCAGGATCTTCCCAGGCTTTCAACGTACACAGCACTTGCGCGGCGAACGCCTCATGAATCTCGTAGTAATCGAAATCCTGCAAGGTCAGCCCGTTGCGGGCCAACAAGCGCGGCACCGCGTACACCGGGGCCATCAGCAGGCCCTCGGCGCCGTTGACGAAATCCACCGCCGCCGCCTCGCCATCACGCAAATACGCAAGGATCGGCAAGCCGCGCTCCCTGGCCCATTCCTCACTGCCGAGCAGCACCACTGAAGCACCATCGGTGAGCGGCGTGGAGTTGCCCGCCGTGAGCGTGCCCTTGGCGCTTTTTTCGAACGCTGGCTTGAGCGAAGCGAGCTTTTCCAGGGTCAGGTCAGGGCGCAGATTGTTGTCGCGGGTCAGGCCGAGGAACGGGGTCATCAGGTCGTTGTGCCAGCCTTCGCTGTAGGACGCGGCCAGTTTGTGATGACTGTCGAGGGCCAGTTGATCCTGCTCTTCACGCGGGATGTTCCAGGTTTGCGCCATCAGCTCGCAATGCTGGCCCATCGACAGGCCGGTGCGCGGCTCGCCGTTGCGCGGGAATTCCGGGATCAGGTGTTTCGGGCGCAGTTGCAGGAAGGTTTTCAGTTTGTCGCCGGTGGTTTTCGCGCGGTTGGCTTGCAGGAGGATTTTGCGCAGGCCTTCACTGACGCTGATCGGCGCGTCCGAGGTGGTGTCGACGCCCCCGGCAATGCCGCAATCGATCTGCCCGAGGGCGATTTTGTTGGCCACCAGCAGGGCCGCTTCAAGCCCCGTGCCGCAAGCCTGTTGAATGTCATAGGCCGGGGTGGCCGGCGACAGGCGCGAGCCGAGTACGCATTCACGGGTCAGGTTCATATCTCGTGACAATTTCAGCACCGCGCCTGCCACCACTTCGCCGATGCGCTGGCCGTGCAAGTTGTAGCGTTCGATCAGGCCTTCAAGGGCGGCGGTGAGCATCACCTGATTGCTGGCCGTAGCGTACGGGCCGTTGGAGCGGGCGAAAGGGATACGGTTACCGCCAATGATCGCGACGCGGCGCAGCTGACTCATGAATGACTCCTTTTCAAATTTCACATAGAACCCTGTGGGAGCTGGCTTGCCAGCGATGGGGCCAGCACCTCCAATATCTTCAGTGGCTGACACTCCGCCATCGCGGGCAAGCCCGCTCCCACAGGGACGGTGGTCTACTCTGCTGTTCTAGCGTAGGCCTTATTGCGTGGATCGAACGATTGATTGCCGTCGGTAGTCCACACTTTGAACCCCAACTTCTGGAGAGCGTTCCATGTCTGACCGCTATATCGACTTCGCCAACTCGTCCATCGGCCATCGCCTGGTCGGGGCACTGGGCCTGCCGTCGCCGGTGCGACTGGAGCGCTGGCAGGCCGGACGCCTGCGGCCGGTGGAAGGCGCGCTGCTGATTGGCGGGGGGCCGCTGGCCGAACGCGTCAGTGCCTTCGCCAACCGTTTGACCGAGAGCATCTACCGCTATGGCGAGCAGCCCGCGAGCGCCACCGAATGGATTCCCGGCCACGGTCCGAAACTCAAGGCCGTGGTGTTCGACGCCAGCGAGTTGCAGCACACCGACCAGCTCAAACAGTTGCGTGAATTCTTTCAGCCGTTGATGAAAAACCTTGAGCACAGCGCGCATCTGGTGATTCTCGGCCGCGCTCCGGAAACCCTCGACGATCCGTTTGCGTCCAGCGCACAACGGGCGCTGGAAGGCTTCTCGCGGTCGCTGGCCAAGGAGTTGCGCAGCGGTGGCACACTGCAATTGATCTACGTCGCTGACGGTGCCGAGGATCAACTCGAAGGCCCGCTGCGCTTCTTCCTCTCGCCGAAAAGTGCGTTCGTCTCCGGACAGGTGCTTCGCCTGACCGCCTGCGCGACGCCGGTGACCGACTGGACGCGGCCACTGGCCGGGCGCAAGGCGCTGGTCACCGGCGCAGCGCGGGGCATCGGCGCGTCCATCGCCGAAACCCTGGCCCGCGACGGCGCCGAGGTGATCCTGCTCGACGTGCCGCCGGCGAAAACCGATCTCGACGCCCTCGCCGCACGGCTTGGCGGACGCAGCATCACCCTCGACATCTGCGCCGAAGACGCGGGCGCACAACTGATCGAACAGTTGCCCGACGGCCTCGACATTCTGGTGCACAACGCCGGGATCACCCGCGACAAGACTTTGGCTAACATGACCCCGGAATTCTGGGATGCAGTGCTGGCCGTCAACCTCAACGCCCCGCAAGTGTTGACCAAAGCCCTGCTCGACAGCGGCACCTTGCGCGACAACGCGCGGGTGATCCTGCTCGCCTCGATCAGTGGCATCGCCGGTAACCGTGGGCAAACCAATTACGCTGCGAGCAAGGCTGGCTTGATTGGCCTGGCCCAGGCGTGGGCGCCGACACTGCTGCCACGCGGCATCAGCATCAACGCCGTGGCGCCGGGTTTCATCGAAACGCAGATGACCGCGCACATCCCCTTCGGCCTGCGCGAAGCCGGGCGCCGCATGAGTTCGCTGGGCCAGGGCGGCTTGCCGCAAGATGTCGCCGAGGCTGTCGCATGGCTGGCGCAACCGGGCACCGGTGCGTTCACCGGCCAGGCGCTGCGGGTCTGTGGGCAAAGTGTTCTGGGGGCGTAAGCATGAGCATCGAATGGCACACGCTGGACCGTGAACCGAGTCTGCCCGGGCTGTACGCGCGGGCCGCGACACGGCGCAAAATAACCGGCACGCAACTGCCCGACAGCGGTTTGCGCTGTTGGGTCGATGTCGATGGCAAACGCCTGGCGGATTATCGCAAGGTCTGTGGCTTTGCCGACGATGGCCTGCTGCCGCCGACGTATCCACACATCCTCGCCTTCGCCCTGCAAATGCAATTACTCACCGCGAAGGACTTCCCCTTTCCGCTGCTGGGGCTGATTCACCTGAGCAACCGCATTCGCGTGTTGCGGCCGATGGGCGCGATCAGTCGGGCGCAGGTCAGCGTGCGCGTGCATAACCTGCAACCGCACCCCAAAGGCGCGACGTTTGATCTGCTGACCACGCTGGACGATCAACTCGGGCCGTTGTGGGAGGCCGAAAGCCAGATGCTTTGTCGCGGCGTCAAGCTTGAGGGCGAGGCCGTCGAGCAGGCCTGGGAACCTGCGCAGTCGCTGGTGGAAGTGGCGCAATGGAAAGCCCCGGCGGACATCGGCCGGCAGTACGCCAAGGTTTCCGGCGACTACAACCCGATCCACCTCAGTGCGGCGAGCGCCAAACTGTTTGGCTTTCCGACGGCGATTGCCCATGGCTTGTGGAACAAGGCTCGAACACTCGCGGCGCTGGCCGATCATTTGCCCAAGGCCAACGTCGAGATAACGGTGCACTTTCGCAAACCGGTGCGTTTGCCGAGTGAAGTGACATTGCTCGCGAGCGCTGCGGGGTCCAGTGGTGAATTGCGACTGATCGGCGCGAAGGATCTGGAGCACATGGTCGGCCAATGGCAGCCGATTGCCTGATCCCACCACTTAGCACTTTGTGGCGAGGGAGCTTGTTCCCTCGCCACAGGTTTTACCTTAGCCATCGAAAGAGTGATGCGGCTGACCTGTTAATTGTGTGTATATCACTTAAGTTTTTCCGCACCCTGCCCCGGCCGATGGAAAACACCCAGCCTTGATTCTCAAGGCTTTTTTTTGCGCGTTTATACCTTGGGTATTAGTCCTTAGGCGCTGCACTGCGCCTTATATATAAAGGCGTTAATACCAACTTGAGAATGGTGGGATTCGCACCATCGGCTGAGATTGCAGCAACGGGCGAGGCATTGCCGGCAACAGATCGGCAAGCCATCGAAGGCAACGAACGTTGTGACAGGTGCAAGGAATCTCAATCATGAAAACTCAAGACGTGTGGTGCAAATCAGCAATTGCTTTGGCATTGATTCTCTCCCTCGGCCTCGCCGGCTGCAGCAGCGGCGGTGGCGGCCATCACAGCAGCTCCGGCAGTTCCTCGCCTACCAGTGGCACAAGCGGCACTGGTGGCACGGGCGGTACTGGCGGCACCGGTGATACCGCGGGTACAGGCGGAACCGGCGGCACGGGCGGTACGGGTGGTACTGGCACAACCGATCCGACCAATCCGACGAACCCTACAAATCCAACCGACCCAACCAACCCGACGAATCCAACCAATCCGACCACCACACCGTTGGTGACCACTACCCTGGTGCAGGATGTCGGTAAAACCGTCGCTGGCGTTGGTGATGGCGTCGGCCAGATTGGCGACTCGCTGAGCACTGTTCCTGTGGTCGGTGGCGTGGTGCAAAGCGCGGCCAACACCGCCGGCAACGTGGTCACGACTCTTGGCGATGGTGTCGCCAATGGCATCGGCAAACTGCCAACCGATCCTAAAGGCCTGACCACCACAGTTGCCTCGGTTGGCGGCGTGGTCACGGATGTCGGCAATGGCGTGACTGACCTCAGCGGCAAACTGGTCACCGGCACCAACAGCGTTCCGGTGGTCGGCGGTGTGATCACCAAAGTGGCGCCAGTGCTCGACGGTGTCGGCGCGAAAGTCACCATGCTCGGCAATACCCTCGACACCACCCTGACCAATGGCCCGACCAGCCAACTGACGGATAAAGTCGGCGCCGGTTTGGTGCCGGTGATCGCCATGGTTGAAAGCACCACCGACAAGATCGGCGATGCGACCGGTCTGGGTGATCCGCTCAAAGGAGTGATTTCGAAAGTCGGCGGTGCCGTCAACGGCCTGGGCGACAAGGTCACCGACGCTGGCAATGGTAATGCCGTGACCAACACGCTGGGCGACGCCTTGAGCAATACCGGGACGGCGGTTGGCAAGGCTGGCGGTCTGGTGTCCAACAGCAGCGGCTCCGGCACTGGCGGTGGTCTGGGTGGTGGTCTGGGCGGCGGCCTCGGTGGGACTGGTCTGCTGCAAACCGTCGGCGGCGCGGTGGTCAATGTCGGCGCCGGTCTGAACGCCGGCAACACCAACGGCGTCGTCAGTGCTGGTGGCGTCACTGCAGTCGGACTGGGCAACACCGTCGCCTCACTCAACACCGTCCTGGGCGGCTCGGGCTCACCGATTACCGCAACGACCTCGCCACTGGCCACCGTTGGCGCCACCTTGGGCGCAGGCTTGAACCCGGTCACCAGCGCGGTCACCAACGTCACGCAACAAGTCGGCGCAGCCACAGGTTTAGGCTCGCCAGTCGCCGGGCTCACCGGCCAGATCGGCGGCGCGGTCAGCGGTATCGGCAACAGCATTGCCGCCACCAACAACCCGGTGACCACGGCAGTCGGTGGTCTGGTCAACAACGTCGGCGGCACCGTTGCAGCGGTAGGTGGTCTGGTCAACGGCGGTGCCAGCGGGGGCGCCACCGGTGGTCTGGGCGGCGGGCTCGGCGGTCTCGTCGGCGGCCTGACCAATACGTTGGGAGGCAACAAACGCTAAATTGCACCTGGCCGATTCGACGGCCTCACCTACAGCGCCTACGCTTGGTTGAGGGCGGAAGATTCCCACGAGTCTTCCGCTTTTTTCTTAGGAAAAAACAGCCTTGAGCTGCGATCTGACCATGGAGTGTCCTATGCGCGTTATGGCGTCCCTGTTGTTCCTCATTCTCAGTTCCGCTGCCCTCGCCGACACCCTGCCCAGCTTCCTCAATAGCAACGAAACCATTCGCAACCTGCCCGTGCCCAACTTGCCGGCCGATGCCTATCGCCCGAGCGCCGCGCCGGTGCAAGTGCCGGATGCCGGTGCGACCGCCGCGCAGCCGTTGATGATGAGCACCAAAATCAGCCTCAAGACCGTGCAAATCGAAGGCGGCACGATCTACCCACTGAACGAACTGGCCGACAATTACAAACCGCTGATTGGCCACGAAACCAGCCTCGCCGACCTGATCGAAGCCACGCGCAACATCACCCGGCGTTATCAGCAGGACGGCTACCTGCTCTCCTACGCATTTCTGCCACAGCAGAATTTTGATGACGGCGTAGCTCGCGTGGTGCTGGTGGAAGGCTATGTCCGCGATATCCAGATCCAGGGTGACATCGGCCGGGTCAAAGGCCTGCTCGACAAACTGGCGGCGAAAATGCAGGCCGAGCGGCCGCTGACGCGCAAGACGTTCGAGCGCTACACCACGCTGATGACGCGCATCCCCGGGGTGACCGTTCAAGCCCAAGTGCCACCACCGGGCACCACCGACGGCGCGACGACCCTGGTGGCCGAAGCCAGCCGCAAGCCGTTCACCAGTACGCTGAGCACCACCGAAGACAACCGCAACGGCACGCAGGCGCTGCTCGGTGTCAGCAGCAATTCGCAGACGTCGATGGGCGAGCAGTTGTCCCTCAGCGGACTGTTTCCGCCGGGCGACGACAAAGAACATTATTACCGTCTGGACTACAACCAGTTCCTCAACGACGAAGGCGCGCAACTGGCGTTATCGGCTTCACGTTATCGCGCCGACCCCGGCACCAATGTGCTGCTCAACAATGGCCTGGAGCTCAAACCGCATCGCGAGAACGACCGCTATTCGATCGGCTTCACCCTGCCATTGATTGCCGCCTCCAACGAACTGCTCACCGCCGGTTCGCGGCTGTATGCGGTCAACGACAAGACCCGCTACAACGTCATCGGCTACCCGCTGAGCGTCGAAGAGCGCACCGACATCCGCGCCCTCGCCTTCGAAAGCGACTGGCGCAAAGCCGACGCCCGGCAACTGCGGATTTTGAGTGGCGGCGTGTATCAGGGCCTGGACAGCATGGGCGCAAAAACCAACAACAGCGCCATCGATCTGGACTTCTTCCGCGTGCGCCTGTCCGGGGTACAGAGCGACAAGTTCTTCGACAATTGGCAAGGCGTGCTTTCGGCGGCGCTGTACTGGAGCGACGACACCTTGCCCGACAGCGAACGCGCGGTGTTCGGCGGGCAGAATTTCGGTCGCGGTTACCCGGATGATCAGGCGTCCGGCGACAAGGGTTGGGGCGTGGCGTACGAGGTCAACTACAGCTTCAACCGCGACGGCAACTGGGTGAGGATTCTGCAGCCGTATGTTGTGCTGGACCGCTCGCGCAGCTGGTTCAATGAACTGCCGGTACAAGCCAACAGCCTGTCATCGGCAGCGATCGGCCTGCGCTTTGGCGATGCCAAGTACTACAACATCGCCCTGGAAGCGGCGAAAGCCATGTCCGACGAAGCGCTCGACACCTTCAACCGCCGGCCGCGTTACAGCATCAGCTTCAGCTACCAACTCTAAAACCCTCACCTGTAGGAGCTGCCGAAGGCTGCGATCTTTTGATGTTGTTTTTTAAAAGCCAAATCAAAAGATCGCAGCCTGCGGCAGCTCCTACAGGGGTGGTTCAGGATTGCGGGTCAACCTGATCGAGCGGGCGGCTGAGCTGGTCGGCAAAATCACTGGCCAAGGACTCACAAGCGTGGGCGAGCCCGGAGCCCCCAAAGACCGCAACCAATGTAGGAGCTGCCGCAGGCTGCGATCTTTTGACGTTGTTTTTTTAAAAAGCCAGATCAAAAGATCGCAGCCTGCGGCAGCTCCTACAGGGGTGGTTCAGGATTGTGGGTCAATCCGGTCCGGCGCTCGGCTCACCGCCAGTTCGGCCAGCATGACGATTTGCCGAATCGCCTGCGCCGTGTACATCAGTGGAGATTGGTTGGGTGTCAGGCCGCCATCGCTGGCAAGCCAGCTCCCACAGAGATTGCATGCTCTCTGCAAGAAATGGGTTGGGCGGAAGGCCGCCTTCGCGAGCAAGCTCAGCTCCTACAAAAAGCGAGAGCAGAACGCGCACCGCTTTTGCTTCTCACCACTCAACAGGATGAGCGTTAGCTCGGCTGCTGCTCTTGATCTTGATCTCCCACA
>NZ_RWIL01000100.1:0-15989 GCF_009764635.1 Pseudomonas sp. PB103
GCAGGCTGCGATCTTTTGATCTTGAAAAACCAACATCAAAAGATCGCAGCCTGCGGCAGCTCCTACAGGGGTTTTGCATTTATTTGCCGGTAATCATCGGCAGATTCAGGCCTTGTTCCTTGGCGCAGTCGATGGCGATCTGGTAACCGGCATCGGCGTGACGCATGACGCCAGTGGCCGGGTCGTTGTGCAGTACACGGGCAATGCGCTCGGCCGCTTCGTCCGTACCGTCGCAGACAATCACCATGCCCGAGTGCTGCGAGAAGCCCATGCCGACACCGCCGCCGTGGTGCAGGGAAACCCAGGTCGCGCCGCTCGCGGTGTTGAGCAGAGCGTTGAGCAGTGGCCAGTCGGACACGGCGTCGGAGCCGTCCTGCATCGATTCGGTTTCACGGTTCGGACTGGCCACCGAGCCGGAGTCGAGGTGGTCGCGACCGATGACGATCGGCGCCGACAGCTCACCGCTGCGCACCATCTCGTTGAACGCCAGACCGAGCTTGGCGCGCAGGCCCAGGCCGACCCAGCAGATACGTGCCGGCAGACCCTGGAAGCTGATGCGCTCGCGGGCCATGTCCAGCCAGTTGTGCAGGTGGGCGTCGTCGGGGATCAACTCTTTGACCTTGGCGTCGGTTTTGTAGATGTCTTGCGGATCGCCCGACAGTGCAGCCCAACGGAACGGGCCGATGCCACGGCAGAACAGCGGACGAATGTAGGCCGGTACGAAGCCTGGGAAATCGAACGCGTTTTCGACGCCTTCTTCTTGTGCCATCTGACGGATGTTGTTGCCGTAGTCGAAGGTCGGAATGCCTTGCTTCTGGAATTCCAGCATCGCTTTAACGTGCACGGCCATCGACTGCTTGGCGGCTTTGATTACGGCGGCCGGCTCGGTCTTGGCGCGGGCGCGGTATTCGTCCCAGGTCCAGCCGGCAGGCAGGTAACCGTTGAGCGGATCGTGGGCGCTGGTCTGGTCGGTGACCATGTCCGGGCGCACGCCGCGCTTGACCAGTTCCGGGAGAATTTCTGCAGCGTTACCCAGCAGCGCGATGGAGATCGCTTTGCCTTCTTTGGTGTATTTGTCGATGCGTGCCAGCGCGTCGTCGAGGTCTTTGGCTTGCTCGTCGACGTAACGGCTTTTCAGGCGGAAATCGATGCTCACTTGTTGGCATTCGATGTTCAGCGAGCAAGCGCCAGCCAGGGTTGCGGCCAGAGGTTGCGCGCCGCCCATGCCACCGAGGCCAGCGGTCAATACCCACTTGCCGGTGAGGTTGTCGTTGTAGTGCTGGCGACCGGCTTCAACGAAGGTTTCGTAGGTGCCTTGAACGATGCCTTGGCTGCCGATGTAGATCCAGCTGCCGGCGGTCATCTGGCCGTACATGGCCAGGCCTTTGGCGTCGAGTTCGTTGAAGTGCTCCCAGCTCGCCCAGTGCGGCACCAGATTGGAGTTGGCGATCAGTACGCGCGGGGCGTTGCTGTGGGTCTTGAACACGCCGACCGGCTTGCCGGATTGCACCAGCAGGGTCTCGTCGTCATTCAGGTTGGTCAGGCTTTCGACGATTTTGTCGTAGCACTCCCAGTTACGCGCGGCGCGACCGATACCACCGTAAACCACCAGCTCTTTCGGGTTCTCGGCAACTTCCGGGTCGAGGTTGTTCATCAGCATGCGCAGCGGCGCTTCGGTCAGCCAGCTCTTGGCGGTCAGCTTGTTGCCGCGGGCGGCACGGATTTCAACATTGCGAACCTTGGTAGGTTTCTGGGTATTGTCAGTCACGAAAAAGACTCCTCAGCGATCAATTCAAACCAACCCTGGCAGTGGGCAAGCAGCCTGCGCGCTTCGCTGCGCGACAAGCGAATCAGTGGACGCTGCGGAGAGCCTCGAACGACTCATACGCATACGTCTTTACTTGTACATACAAGCATATGCAATCGAGCGGCCAACTTGTCGGAGGGGTGTTCAAGAAAAAATGCGTACAGGGCTGGAGAGCGCCTGAACCAAGGGTTCAGGCGTTGATGAAATATTTCGAGGGTATTGATGGAAGGGGTTGGGGATTGTTTCGAAAGCGAGGTTTTGCGCCACGCTGGGGCGTTCGGTAACAAGTTGGTGCGCATTGGGGAACAGGAGTGGGATGGCTGTTGTGGTGAGGGGATTTATCCCCGATGGGTCGCGAAGCGGCCCCATTTACAATTAAGAAGAAGTGGGGCTGCTGCGCAGCCCATCGGGGATAAATCCCCTCGCCACAGGGGGTTTTGTTCAGTTTTGGAGGAGTTCGATTACGCAGCAAGGGGCATTGGTGGATATTTCGATCAGGCCACTGTTACCGTCCAGTTGCAGGCAATCATGGCGACCGAGTTGCGACGCAGTGTCACCGACCTGCACTTCCAGCAACTCACTGACACTGAACACCAATACCGTCCCCGCCGAGCTGAAAAACCGCTGCTCACCGTCCAGCCACTGCAACCGCGCGCTGTACCGCTGCGGCGCGTAGATCAGGTTGAAGTCGCGAATCGCACCGCCGAGCAGCGTGCACGACACCTGGCTTTCACCGCTAAAGGCAAACGGGTCGAGCGGTAACAGCGGCCGCGTATCGTCGCCGTCGACGCACAGGGTCATGCCGTCACCTTGCAACACGGTGATCACTCGATGGTAACCGGCGAAGGTCGAGAACCCGCCCGACTCGGCGATGTCGGCAATCGACAGGCGCCAGCCAAAACCATCCAGCCCGGCACCGGCATCACGGGTGATTTCCTCGGTGCTGCCGCCGCCGTTTTTCCACGGCATGCGCGGGTAGCCTTCGGCGCGTAGAACCTTCACTTCACTCATTTATGAAAGCGCCCTTCCAGACGATGACGAGAACCCGGGTGAATCAATCGCGCCGCCGTCACCGGCTGCCGCCCCGACCACGTGCGGCGACGAATCAACAAGCACGGCTCGCCCTTCTCGATCTGCAACAACTTACACTCGGAGGATTCGGCGAGGATCGCTTCAACCACGTGCTCACCTTCGGTCAGCGGCGCGACCTGGTTCAAATAGGCGTAAGGCGTTTGCAGGGTGAAGTCCTGCTTGAGGTATTCCGGGGCGACCAGCGCGTTGACGAAACGGTCTTCGATTTGCACCGGAATGTCGTTTTCGTAATGCACGATCAGCGAGTGGAACACCTTCTGCCCTTCACGCATGTCCAGCGCCAGTGCGCGCTCGGAACCGGCGGCCTCCTCTTCGAGGGTGATCACCTGGCAGGTGTGGCGATGGCCACGGGAGGCGATTTCGTCGGCGATGTTATGCACTTCGAACAGCGCGGACTGGCTCTTCGGTTCGGCGACAAACGTGCCGACGCCTTGCATGCGCACCAACAGACCGTCGGCGGTCATCTCGCGTAGCGCGCGATTGATGGTCATGCGGCTGAAACCGAGTTGATTGACCAACTCGCTTTCGGACGGCACGCGGTAGTGCGGCGGCCAGTTTCCGCTGTCGATCTGCTGGGTGATCATCTGTTTGACGCGGGCGTACAAGGGCGCCGGACTGTCGCCCATGTTCGCGGCCAACGGGGAGACTGGAGGCGGAGTCGGCACGGTTGATCCCTGTTCTTTGGATGAAAGTGGCTAGCTTGCCGGAGTTTACCGGGCAGGCAAACGTCTGTATATGTATATACAAATAACACACGATGGGGTGCTGAACCATGTCCGCCTTCTTTGCCGAATGCGCGCTGCTGCCTAACGGATGGGCCAACAATGTACGTCTTGAGGTCAGCGCCGAGGGCCTGCTGACCCAAATCCAGGCCGATTCCACCGCAGATGGCGCCGAGCGACTAAGCGGGCCGTTGTTGCCGGGGATGCCCAATCTGCACTCGCATGCTTTCCAGCGGGCGATGGCGGGGCTGGCTGAAGTGGCCGGCAATCCGAACGACAGTTTCTGGACCTGGCGCGATCTGATGTATCGGCTCGTCGGAAAAATCAGCCCGGATCAGCTCGGCGTGATCGCCAGTCAGCTGTACATCGAAATGCTCAAGGCCGGTTACACCTCTGTCGCCGAATTTCATTACGTGCACCACGACAGCAATGGCCAGCCTTATGCCGATCCGGCTGAGCTGGCGTTGCGCATCAGTCAGGCCGCAAGCGAAAGCGGCATCGGTTTGACCCTGTTGCCGGTGCTTTACAGCCACTCCGGATTTGGCGGCCAGACGCCCAACGATGGCCAGCGTCGCTTCATCAACAGCACCGAAAACTACCTGAATCTGCAGTCACGCTTGCAGCCAATGTTGGCGCAGCAAAAGGCGCAATCGCTGGGCCTGTGTTTCCACTCGTTGCGCGCGGTGACGCCGCAGCAGATCAGCGAAGTATTGGCGGCCAGCGACAAGCAATGCCCGATTCACATCCACATCGCCGAACAGCAGAAAGAAGTCGATGACTGCCTGAGCTGGAGCGGTCGGCGTCCTCTGCAATGGCTTTACGAGAACACCGAAGTCGATCAGCGCTGGTGCCTGGTTCATGCGACCCATGCCAATCCGGAAGAAGTCACGCTGATGGCCAAGAGTCACGCCATTGCCGGGCTGTGCCTGACCACTGAAGCGAACCTGGGCGACGGGATTTTCCCGGCGGTGGATTTTCTCGCGCAGGGTGGGCGCATGGGTATCGGTTCCGACAGCCATGTGTCGCTCAGTGTGGTGGAGGAATTGCGCTGGCTGGAATACGGCCAGCGTCTGCGTGATCAGCGGCGTAATCGTTTGTATGGCGCGGATCAGCCGATGGTCGGGCGCACGTTGTATGACGCGGCGCTGGATGGTGGTGCGCAGGCGTTGGGGCAGCCGATTGGTGCGCTGGAGGTTGGCAAACGTGCCGACTGGATTGTGCTCGATGGCAACGATCCGTATCTGGCGACGGCCAATGGCGACGGGATTTTGAATCGCTGGTTATTTGCCGGTGGCGATCGGCAGGTGCGCGATGTGCTGGTCAATGGCCAGTGGGTGGTGCGCGATGGTCGCCATGCTGGCGAAGAAGAAAGTGCACGCGCCTTCACTCAGGTTCTGCGCGACCTCCTCGGCTAGAAAAGCAAAAGATCGCAGCCTTCGGCAGCTCCTACAGGGTGAACCTTTTCCCATGTAGGAGCTGCCGGAGGCTGCGATCTTTTCGCTCTTAATTCGAAGTCTTGGCCATCTGCCGATCCGACGCTCGCCAGATCAGTCGCGTGGTGTCATAGCCCTGCTGACGCGCCTTGCTCAGCAGCTCCTCGCGCACCACACCGTTGACGGTCGGCGTGCGCGACAGCAGCCACATGTACTTGCGACTCGGGTCGCCGACGATGGCGGTCTTGTAGTCATCGCTGACGTACAGCACCCAGTATTCGCCTTTCGCCACACCCGGAATCAGGCGTGAGAACCAGGTATCGAATTCGACCCAGAGCTTGTCGGTCTTGCCCGGCACCTGTGGAGACGCCGTGCCCTTCACTTCTTCCCACTGCCATTGCGGGGTCAGGCAGCGATTGAGCACCGCGACGTTACCGTCAGGCTTGAGGGTGTAATGCGCTTCGGACTGTGCGCAGTCGCGCTGGAAGTACATCGGCAGACGCGCCAGCTCATACCAGGTCCCTTGGTAACGCTTGAGATTGACGTTGTTGACGGTTTTCGGCGCCAACGGATCTACGCCGGAACTGGCGCAGCCGGCCAGTACCAGGCCGGCAAAAAGGATCAGCAATAACCGCTTCATTTTTCTTCTCCGTGGGCGCGAAGCCCCGGTTTACTTCAGGCCTTGGCCGGAAAACATCAGCACTTTGTCACCGGCGTACTGCACGCTGATAAAGCTGTTCTTGTCGCCCCAGGTGCAACTGGACATGCCGAGCGCGCCCGAGCAATCAGTCGGTTTGCCGAGCAGTGTCTCGACTTCGGCCTTGGCCATGCCGGCCGAGAGCTTCGAGTAGTTTTCCTGATTGACCTTGCTGCATGCGGCCAGCAGCACGCAAAACGTCAGAAGGGCGATAGATCGCAACGACATGGTGTAACTCCTGGAACGAGGGGGGATGGCATGGTGCCAACCAGAAGCTTAGAAGAGAAAACCCTCATCTGGTTCCGTGGCCGGACGGCTATTTATTAGCCCGCCCGTCCGGCTTTTGCCGATAAATCAGACACTTTGTAGGGCTATTGAGCATTTCGTCGCCTTTCGCAAAAGACGCCTAATCTTTGGCGCGCCGCGGTCGAAATAAGAGCAGCGCAAAGCCCCCGAGTGTGGCAAATTGCCGCCCTTTCTTGACCAGCCCCTTCGCGGTAGCTCATTCGATGACCAGAAACATGAAATTCAGCCACAAGATCTTGTTGGCGGCCGCCCTCGTGGTGGCCGTTGCGTTCGCCTGTTTCATTTTCTTCAACGACTATCGACAGCGCGAAGCCCTGAGCAGCAGTACCGAAGCGTCGATGCAGGAACTGGGCAGCCTGACTACCAGCAACATCCAGACCTGGCTGGAAAGCCGCATTCAATTGCTGCAATCGCTGTCGCAGCAAGTGGCTGTCGACGGCAATGCCCCGGCCAGCCTGAAGCGCATCATCGACCTGCCCGCCTACACCGGCAATTTCCAGCTCAGCTATTTCGGCGGTGCCGACGGCGTGATGTTCTCGGTACCGGCCGGCAACCGCGCACCGGATTACGATCCACGTGCACGCGGCTGGTACAAAGCCGCCAACAGCGCGCAACAGACCATCGTCACCGAACCGTACATCGCCGCGTCCTCGGGCAAACTGGTGATCACCGTCGCCACTCCGGTACAACGTCAGGGCCAGATGCTCGGCGTCGCCGGTGCCGACATCGACCTGACCAGCGTCAGCGCGATCATCAACTCGCTGAACTTCGGCGGCCATGGCCATGCCTTCATCGTCAGTGCCGATGGCAAGATCCTGATCCACCCGGACAGCAAACTGGTACTCAAAACCCTCGCCGAGGCCTACCCGAACGGTGCGCCGAAAGTCAGCCCGGGCCTGAAAGAAGTCGAGTTCGACGGCAAGACTCAGTTGATCTCCTTCACCCGCGTCAACGGCGTGCCGTCGGCCGACTGGTACGTGGCGCTGGTGCTGGACAAAGACACCGCGTTCGCCATGCTCAGCGAATTCCGCACCTCGGCGCTGATCGCGATGATCATCGCGGTGGTGATCATCATCGCCCTGCTTGGCATGCTCATCCGCGTGTTGATGCAACCGCTGCTGACCATGGGCCGCGCCATGCACGACATCGCCGAAGGTGAAGGCGACCTGACCAAACGCCTGGTGATTCACGGCAACGATGAATTCGGCGCGCTGGGCACCTCGTTCAACCGTTTCGTCGAACGTATTCACACCTCGATTCGCGAAGTATCCTCGGCCACCGGCCAGGTCAACGAAGTCGCCCTGCGCGTGGTCGCGGCATCGAACTCGTCGATGTACAACTCCGACCAGCAATCCAGCCGTACCAACAGCGTCGCTGCCGCGATCAACCAGCTCGGCGCCGCCGCGCAGGAAATCGCCCAGAACGCCGCACTCGCCTCGCAGCATTCGAGCGATGCGCGCAGCCTCGCGGTCGACGGTCAGCAAGTAGTGGATAAAACCATTCAGGCCATGCAGCAGCTGTCGGCGAAGATCAGCGATTCGTGCGGCAACATCGAAACCCTGAACGCCAACACGGTGAACATCGGCCAGATTCTCGAAGTGATCACCAGCATTTCCCAGCAGACCAATTTGCTCGCGCTCAACGCCGCGATCGAAGCGGCGCGTGCCGGTGAGGCCGGTCGTGGTTTTGCCGTGGTTGCCGATGAAGTGCGTAATCTGGCGCACCGCACCCAGGATTCGGCGCAGCAAGTGCAGAAGATGATCGAAGAGCTGCAAGTCGGCGCACGTCAGGCGGTGAGCATCATGACCGAGAGCCAACGCGAGAGCGAAAGCAGCGTCGGCATCGCCAACCAGGCCGGCGAGCGTCTGGGCAGCGTGACTCAGCGTATCGGCGAGATCGACGGAATGAACCAGTCGGTGGCCACCGCGACTGAAGAGCAGACGGCTGTGGTCGAGTCGATCAATGTCGATATCAACGAGATCAACACGCTGAACCAGGAAGGTGTAGAGAACTTGCAGGCGACGTTGCGGGCTTGTTCGGATCTGGAGCAGCAGGCGGCGCGGTTGAAGCAGTTGGTCGGCAGCTTCCGCATTTAAGCGGTGCTGCTTCTGGCCCCTTCGCGAGCAAGCTCGGCTCATACAATGGTTCTGTATCGTTCACAGATCCACTGTAGGAGCCGTGCTTGCTCGCGAAGGCAACATCAGCGACGTAGGAATGTGGAAATTGGAACACGTTGGTCAGCTCGCACTGACGCTGGACTGAATTAAGACTAAACTCAGTCCTGTTCAATTTGGCGGGGTTCAATCATGAAGCTTTCATCGCAAATCAAACCGATCAGTTACCTGAAAAGCCACACGGCCGAAATCGTCAAATCAATCACAGAAAGCCGCGAGCCGCTGGTAATTACGCAAAACGGTGAAGCCAAGCTAGTGGTTATGGATGTGAAAAGCTTTGAAGAGCAAGAAGGCACGATGGCCTTGTTGAAACTGTTGGCGATGGGTAATCGGGAGATTGAGGAAGGCAAGTTCAGTGATGCTGAAGATGTGTTTGCCGAACTGGATAAGGCTGATCATCAATGAGTTTAAAGGTCGTTATTCTCCAGTCTGCACAAGCAGATCTCAAAGAACTTCGCACCTACCTCGTCAGACAGTTCTCAAGCCAAATTTGGCAAAGCACTTATGCCGATCTCAAGACTGCAATCTTTGGTCTCGCAGATCTGCCTTATTCAGGATCAATCCCCGAAGAAATCGAGAAGCTCAATCTCTGCCAATACCGCCAGATTGTTTTGGGAATGAACCGGATTATTTATGAGGTGCGAGAAAAAACGGTTTTCATCCATATCATTGTCGATACGCGAAAAAGCCTGCCGGCCCTGTTGATGAAACGGCTTCTACGAGGCAACCCTTGATTTAGAACCGTGACCCAGGCTGACCGAGAAACACCAACTCCTCAGCCGTAGACTCCCGCCCCAACACCGCATTGCGATGCGGAAACCGGCCAAACCGCGCGATCACCTGCTGATGCCGCTCGGCATAATCCAGATTATCGGCAAACACTGCCCGCTCCGCTTCCGGCTGTTCAGCCACCAGTTCGATAAATCGGGAAACCGCCTCATTCTGCACCGCGAGGTTTTCGCAGTGTTCGAACACCAGATAAATGAACACTCGCTGGATCGGTTTCAACTGCCGATCAAAATCTGCGGCAATGCCTTGGGCGACGAGTTTCTGCGCGCGCAGATCACCGGAAAATGCTTTGGGGGTGTCGCGAAAAATCATTCGCGGCAATTGATCGAGCAGGAGCACCAGCGCCAGCCAACCTTCGGGCCGTTGCGTCCACTCGGTCAATTCGCCGGCCAGGGCCTGATCGACAAAGACCCCGAAACGCGTCTGCGCTTCGAGGTCTTGGCTGTCTCGCTTACCGAACCACAACTTGCCCTTGTCAGCCGATATCTCGTCCGGTGATTCGGCTTGTCCGAACCACCAATCGAGCAACGGCTGCCAGGGCGCGGTCATGGTTTATTCCTTGTGGTAGGCCGTCGCGCGTGCGACTTCTTCTTTCGAGCCGAGGAACACCGCTACACGCTGATGCAGGCCTTCCGGCTGGATGTCGAGAATGCGCTGATGACCGTCAGTGGACGCGCCGCCCGCTTGTTCCACGAGGAACGACATCGGGTTGGCTTCATACATCAGACGCAGTTTGCCTGGCTTGGATGGCTCACGGCTGTCGCGCGGGTACATGAACAGACCGCCACGGGTCAGGATGCGGTGTACGTCGGCAACCATCGCCGCGACCCAACGCATGTTGTAGTTCTTCTTCAGCGGACCTTCTTCACCGGCCAGCAACTCGCCCACGTAGCGTTGTACCGGGGCTTCCCAGTGACGCTGGTTGGACATGTTGATGGCGAATTCCTGGGTCGATTCAGGAATGGTGATGTTTTCGTGAGTCAGCACGAAGCTGCCCATTTCGCGGTCGAGGGTGAAACCTTTGACGCCGTCGCCCAAGGTCAGGATCAGCATGGTCTGTGGACCGTAGATCGCATAACCGGCGGCTACTTGCTGGGTGCCTGGCTGCAGGAAGGCTTTCTCGTTCAGCGGCTCGTTCTGGCTCAGGTATTCGTTCGGGCAACGCAGTACCGAGAAGATGGTGCCGACCGGGGCGTTGATGTCGATGTTCGACGAACCGTCCAGTGGGTCGAATACCAGCAGGTACGCGCCTTTCGGGTATTTGCCCGGAATCTGGTAGGCATTGTCCATTTCTTCGGACGCCATGCCGGCCAGGTGACCGCCCCATTCGTTGGCTTCGAGCAGGATCTCGTTGGAGATCACGTCGAGCTTCTTCTGCACTTCGCCTTGCACGTTTTCGGTGCCCATGCTGCCCAGAACACCACCCAGGGCGCCTTTGGACACGGCGTGGTTGATCTCCTTGCAGGCACGCGCCACCACTTCGATCAGGAAACGCAGATCGGCAGGAGTGTTATTGCTGCGGGTCTGCTCAATCAAATAGCGACTCAGGGTAACGCGGGACATGGACGGCTCCGGTGGAATGGGGGGCTAAAAACCCGCGCAGTTTACAGGGAGTCTGAAAACGTAGCGAGCGAAGACGCCCGGTAACGTGCGTTGGGGTGTAATTGCCTGCATGAGACGTGATTGTCGGTGGAGAGTTCAGGTAGCGGGTTTAGCGTAGACCGGTTCGGGACGGATGGTGGTTGAGTGATAGCGGCGGTTTGAGGATTTTTGTTGATTGATCGGCCGTCATCGCTGGCAAGCCAGCTCCCACAAAGACTTCGGTCGTTCCTCTATTTTGTGTACACCAAATAACCTGTGGGAGCTGGCTTGCCAGCGATTGGCGCGCAGCGCCAGCCATTCTCAGGTGTTGGTTGGAGGCTTGCGCAACAAGCTAAACGCCATAGCCCCCAAAAACACCACACTCAACAACAACACTGCCCACAACCCAATCTTCTTCCAATTGGTCTGCGCCACCGCCGCTGTGGTCGCCGTCGATGTCTGCGTAACAACCGCTTCACCCTGCACCGACGCCTTGCCCAACGCCGCCAGCTTCTGCGGCTTGAAATCCGGAATCAGCGTCGCCAACGGCAGATTCGCCGTCTTCACCGTCGCATTGCCCAACGCCAGACTGTACGGCCCCTCGCCCCGCGCGAGGAAAATCACCTGCGTTGCGCGCACCGCATATTTCACGCTCGGTGCCTGCGCGCCCAGACCACCGCCGCGTTCATCGACCGTCAGTTTCAACTGCTGCACGGTCTGCCCGTAGAGCTGCAATTCGTTCTGCACCACGTCCTGGCCGTTCTGCGTCAGGCGATAGAGCAAGCCGCTGCTCAGTTCCTGCCACGGCAGACTACTTTCACGTCGCCCCGCCAATATCACCGGCGCCAGACTGTTTGGCTGCTTCAGTTCAACCTGCACACGCTCAACGTTCAGCCCCATCGGCAATTGCCAGGTGTATTCCCCGGCCTTGGTGCTGCTGCCGGCCAATGCCTGCGACCAGACCAATGGCAGCGGCAAATCGCGCGGGTCGCTGCTTTTCAGCTGTGACGCTGTCAGGATCGGTGCCGAATTCGGCGACTCCCACAGCAACCGCACATAACGTGCCGATTGCCCTGGCAACGTCACCTCGTGCTGCTCGATGCGCTCATCGGAAAAGGTCAGCCGCGCCACCTGCCCTTCGCCCCACGGCTGCCAGTGCTGCAAGTCGTCGCTGGCTTCGATGCTGAAACGCTGGAAGCCGTCGCGTTCGCTGGTCCAGTCGAGGATCAATTGCTGCAACGGCGCCTTGATCGCGCTGGCATCGAGCAGCCAGCCGCGCAGCACTTCTTCACCCGCCTCCAACTGGCTGGACGGTTGCACTTCGACCAGCGTGCCGTTGGTGGTCGATTGCACGCGCACGTTCGGCGCGCGTTCACTGGCGTCAGCGGCGTTGTACAGCGGGAACCATTTCACCTCGTGCAACTGGCCGTCGTCGCGGGTCTGCGCCGACTCGCGCGCCAAGGCGTAGGCCTGTGGTTCACCGGCGGCGTTGAACACGCGCAGGTCGCTGAGATCGGTCTGGCGTGCCTGCAATTGCACGCTCAGCGGCAATTCGAGGCGGTACCACGGGCCGTTGCCGCTGACCGCCAGCGGCACCTGCGTGGCGAAGTCCGCCGGCTTTTCCTGGGCGCCGGCCACCATCACCACGCCCAACGCCAACCAACCCAGATTTCGCATGCGACTCAAGATGAAACTCCTTCGGTGTCCGCGGCCGGTGTGTCCGCCGCCGGTTCCGCATCGACGCGTTTGGGCGGCAGTGGCGCGAAATAGCCGACCACCAGCAGCAACACGCCGACGCCGATAAACGAGACGATCCGGGCAAGGCCGCCACGGTTGCTCAGTTCGACAAAAATCAGTTTGGCCACCACCAGCGCAATCAGCGCGGCGCCAATCAGCCACACTTCGCGGCGATGGCGCAGATGCCCGCCGATCATCAAACCGAGCGCCATCAGCGTCCAGACAATCGATAATCCGGCCTGCACCAGCATCGACGCGAGCAGCGTATCCAGCTCGAACGGAATCCCCGCCCAATGGTGCGCGGCGCGAGTGACCAACGCGGTGCAGAAGGCGAACAGCGAAACCCCGGCGATCAGTTGCGTGGCGTAATCGGCATAGTCCTGACGAATCGACAATTGCGAAATCGCACTGCGCGACCACATGTAAACGCCGAACAACGCGAACAGCAGGCCCAATTCCAAAGGGTTGAGTAAAGGCACATACGGCAGCGGTTCGGCGTTGCCATCGCTGATGCCATTGGCCAACCAGAACCACGCGAGCATCAGCACCGCCAACGGCGCGGCAGCGTACAAGCGGTACTCGCGGGCAAACGCTGCGACCGGCCACGGCCAAGAGCGCGGGGCCGCTGCCAGCAACAGATAAACGCTCGGCAGAATCGCCCAGCCCAGCCAGCGCCAGGCGTTGTATTGCTCGGACAACAGCAGCAGGCCGTAGCGCAATTCCAACGCCAGCACGCCGATCAGCAGCCAACAGCCGAGCACATGCGCCGTACTCAAGGCCCGCGCCGGCAGCATCGGCGCCAAGCGTCGCAGACTGAAGAAATGCACGGCGAATACCGCCGCCCACGCCAGCCAACCGAAATCCGCCGCCGGGTGATAACGCGAATGCCAGGCCCCGAGCAGCACCAGCGCCGCAGCCGGAATCAACAAGGTGCACAGCAGACCCAGTGCCGGCCATTTCAAGCGCAGCGACAGCAACGTCCACAGCGCCACGCTGACGGCGGCAACCAAAAGCAGCAACGTGCCTTGCAGATTCGGCGAGGCAAACCGCAGCACTTCACTGACCCACGCCATCGTCCACCAACCGGCGCCCCACACCAGCAAGACTTCGGACAAGCGCTGCAAACTCAATGCATCGAATGCCGAGGCATGATTGCCCAGTTGCAGGCGCCACGCTCCGATCATTGCCGCCAGCCCCAGCACCAGCGGCGTCCAGAATCCGCCGTGGGCCAACGGTTTCAGTCCTTCGCTGGACAGCGGCCCGAGCAGCTCGGGGCCTGCGAACAGAAACGCCGCGCCACCAATCAACTGCAATAAAAGACCGAAGACAAAACTCACGCGCTGCTTGAGGTACAGGCTCAACCAGATGATCAGCAAACCACTCGCCGCCCACACCGCGCTCGCCGTTTGCCACGGCAGCACAAACAACACCGCCAGATTGATCAGCACCAACCCGGCCAGCAGCACCACCGACAGACCGCGCAGCAGACGCACGTCACTGCGCACCATTTCATCGCGAGCGGCCAACAGCATGCCGGCGATCAACGCCAGACCGATCAGCGAAGCACTGAGCAAACCGCTCCAGCCAGCGCTGAACACTGCGGCGGAATCTTCCCCCGCACCTTGCAGACGCAGCAGAAACAACGCGCCACCCAACAACTGCACGGCAAACGCGGTGAACAGGAATGTCCGCGACTGAATCCGCAGGCCGACAAACAACGTCGCCAACCCGGCCAGCGCCCAACTGATCGCCGTGCCCTGGATGAAGAAGAACAACGGCGCCAGCAAATAGAGGAACGTCAGGCCCAGGCACGCCAGCACTGGCAGGCCTTGGCGCTCCCAAGGCGATGCCTGTTCCGGGGCAGCTTTGCGCAGTTGATAGAAACTGAATAGCAGCGCAATGCCGAGCATCAACGCGCCCAGCGGAGCGCCGTCGAGCAAACTGCTTTCGCCGACGCGCAATTGGCTGAGGAATACCAACGCCGAGCCCAGTTGCAACAGCAACGCAAAGGCCCGCGCGAACGGTCGATGCTGACGCAGGCCGAGCCAGAAAATCCCCGCACCTTCCACCGCCCACGCCGCCGACGTCCAGCGAGCGTCCAGCCCCAGCGGAATCGCCAGACTGGCGAAAATCACCCCGAGCGCCAGACAGGTTTCACCCAGCAGCACCGCGCGACCACCCATCAACACTTTGGCCAGTGCCATGTAGATCATGCCGAGTGCCAGCGCACTGAACGCGGCGGCAAATTCCAGATGCTGTACCAGTGCGAACTGCAAACCGAAACCGATGATCGGCGGGCCGAACAGCATCGTCCCGTCGACGTAGTCGCCCTTGCGCGCCGACCAGTGCAGTAACGCCTCGCGATCGCCGTCCGCTGGGGCATCGGGCATGTCGAGCAACTTGCGCCGGGCAAACAACAGGCCGATAGCCAGGTACATCAGGAAGAACAGAATCAGGAACGGCTCGGTGCTCCACAACAGCTCTGGCGTATACGAGCGCAAGCCCCAGGCGAAACCGATGCCGAAGGTGCCGACGAAGCCGATCAGGTTGAGCAGGCGCCAGGCCTTGAACCAGGCGATGGTGAGAATGCCGGCATTGAGCAGCGCAAAATAACTGAACAGCGCGACATGGTTGCCGGCACCGGTTGAGGTCAGGATTGGTGCGGCGAATCCGCCCAATGCGGCCACTGCCGCCAACGCGAGCGAGTCCTGGGTGATCGCCAGAATTGCCGAAAAAACCGTCACCGCCACCAGCAAGCCCAGCGCGGCAGATGGATCAAGCAGCGGATGCAAACGCATCGCCGCAAACACCGTCAGGTACAGCACCGCGATCCCGGTGCCTTGCAGCATCAAGGCGTAATTGCTGTTGCGTTTGCGCAGCCACCAACCCAGTGCAAGCAGGCCGAGCGCAGCCGCCGCCACGCCGGCATAACGCAACTCGATCGGCACGACCATGCCTTCGGTGGCGTAGCGCAGCAGGAACGCCAGACCGAAAAACAGCAACACCACGCCAACGCGCAGCACGGTGTTGCCGCCAAACAGCCAATTACGCGCAGCACTGATGCCGCGTTCGATGAGATTAGGGCCACGGGGTGCGGCAGGCTGTTGCGGTTCGCGCGGTGTCGGCTCGGCGCGCCAGACATCGTCCGGCAAGGGTTGGCTGGCCTGATTGGCCACGGCAGCAATCGGTTCGAGGTCGGGCGGCAGCTCCCAGACCAGCTCCGGCGCAGGGGCCGGTTCGACGATGCCGACGGGGTCTACGACAGGCTCGGCGACAGGTTCCACCGTTGGCGGTGGCGGTGGCGGTGGCACCGCGTGCGACGGTGAGCCTTCGAGCAGAAACAGACGCTGGGCGACACCCTGCAGAGCCTCCTTCAGCTGTTCATATTGCTGCTGTTGCTCAGCCATTTGCGAGCCGAGCCGCACGATGCGGATCGTCTGCCCAATCGCCAGCCCCAGCAGCGCGCCCAACAGCGCATCACTGAGCGACTCGTCGAGCAGCCAGCCGAGCACCAGCCCGATCAACATGAACATCCATTGCATGGTCGATATCCCTAAGCGCGAAGGCCAATCCGGGAAGATTAGCGCAGCCTGACCCAAAAAGATCGCAGCCTGCGGCAGCTCCTACATATCCCTGTAGGAGCTGCCGCAG
>NZ_RWIL01000101.1:0-72244 GCF_009764635.1 Pseudomonas sp. PB103
TGCGATCTTTTGATTTTAATTCGAGGATCAGGATCAAAAGATCGCAGCGTGCCGCAGCTCCTACAGGGAGAGGGTTTCAGTCTGTAAATCCCATCACCCGTCGATAGAATTTCCACTCCTGTTCCAGCGCATGCGCCTGATTGGCGGCGCGGCGGAAACCGTGGCGTTCGTCGGGGTAGTAATGGGCTTCGACCGGGATGCCGTTCTGCTCCAGTGCCGTGACCATGTCGCGGGTCTGTTGCGGGACAACCACTGCGTCGAGTTCACCCTGAAAGAAAATCACCGGCACGCGGATATCGTCGGCATGCAGTAATGGCGTGCGGGCGGCGTAGCGTTCGGCGTCTCGCTCGGGATCGCCGATCAGCCAGTCCAGATAATCGCCTTCGAACTTGTGCGTCGCCCGAGCCAGCGCTACCGGATCGCTGACCCCGTAAAGACTGGCGCCAGCGCGGAATACCTGCTTGAACGCCAATGCGCACAACGTGGTGTAACCGCCTGCGCTGCCGCCTCGAATGAACGCGCGATTACCGTCGATCAAACCCTGTTCGGCGAGATAGCTCACTACCGCGCAAGCGTCCTCGACATCCACCTCACCCCAGCTCAGATGCAACGCCTGACGATACTCCCGGCCATAACCGCTGCTGCCGCGATAGTTGAGATCAGCGACGGCGAAGCCGCGTTGCGTCCAGTACTGAATGCGCGGGTCGAGCATCGGGTAGCAGGTCGACGTCGGCCCGCCATGGATGAACACCACCAGCGGCGGTTTCGTCTCGCCGCTCATAGCCGGATAGAAAAACCCATGCGCTTCGCCCGATCCGCTTGGATAACGCAACGTTTGCGGGCGGCTGATGCGTTCGGCGGGCAGGGGCGCCACGCCACCGGCCAGCACTTTCACTTCACGCGTTGCTCGATCAATGGCAATAACCGCCGAAGGGCTGATCGGCGAGGCCGCGATGCAGTAGATAAATTGCGCATCCAGAGCCAGATGACGGAAGCGGCTGTAGTCACCGGTGAAATCTTCATCGCCCCATGTCAGACGGCCAAACCCACCTTCACTCCAACTGGCTAAAACTGAATCTTCAACAGGCAACCAGGTGCAGCCGCCGAGTTGCCAAGGCGCCGGTGCATGATCGGCCTGAGCAGCGGGCAATGGCTTCAAACCATCAGAAGTCTCAGCCCATGGCTGCCAGAAACCACCGCGATCAGTCAGGCAATACAGCCGACTTTCATCATCAAATCGCGGTTGTTGAATGGACTCTTCAATCTCGGCGCCAGCCACGCAGCGCGGCGAACTGAATGCACCATCCGCCAGGCGCTCAGCCACCATCAGTCGAGTCGATGTCCACGGCTGATGCGGCCGACTCCACTCGATCCACGCTAAACGCTGGCCATCTGGGCTGAGTGTTGGCGCCGCATAAAAATCCGCGCCCTCAACCAACAAATGTCGCGTCCCATCCGCCAGATCAATCGCCACCAGCCGATGTTGATCACGCTGTTCTTCCACCGCCAGCACCTGGCCGAAAGCAAAATGCACATCGCCATAACGACACTCGCCCGATGTCAGCGCCGCAGGCTCGCCATCCAGCGTCTGCCGATACAACTGCTGATCCGCCTCAGCGACGAAAACCACCCCATCCGGCGTCAGACAAAACGCACCACCGCCATATTCGTACACGCGACTGCGCACACTGAAGCCATCCGGCGTCAGACATTTCGCCACACCATCGCGCCAATGCCAGATCCGGCACGCGGCATCTTCGGGGCGATATTCATTCCAGAACAGGCCATTGGCACCGAGCTGCAACTCGGCGAAATCCATGCCGGCAGCGACGGCTTGCGAAGCGCTGAATGGCTCAGCCCTTGGCGATGAGGCGTGAGTTTCGTTCATTGCGGAAGGCCAGTTGTTCAATGGTTTGAGTGGCGGTCTCGGCTTCTTCGCGGGCCTTGAGGATCACGCCGTGATGTTCGGACTTGCTGCACACCGGGTCAGCGTTGCTCGCATCACCGGTGAGCATGAATGCCTGGCAGCGGCAGCCGCCGAAGTCTTTTTCTTTCTCATCGCACGAGCGGCACGGCTCGGGCATCCAGTCGTAACCGCGAAAGCGGTTGAAGCCGAACGAGTCGTACCAGATGTGCTGCATGCTGTGCTCGCGCACATTGGGAAATTGTACCGGCAGCTGTCGGGCGCCGTGGCAGGGCAGGGCGGTGCCGTCCGGCGTGACCGTCAGAAAGATACTGCCCCAACCGTTCATGCAGGCTTTCGGGCGTTCTTCGTAGTAATCCGGGGTGACGAAAATCAGCTTGCACGGATGCCCTTCGGCTTCCAGTTTCGCCCGATATTCGTTGGTGATGCGCTCGGCACGCACCAGTTGTTCCTTGGTCGGCAACAGGCCGACACGATTGAGCTGCGCCCAACCGTAGAACTGGCAAGTGGCGAGCTCGACGAAGTCGGCTTCCAGCGCGATGCACAGCTCGATGATGCGGTCGATCTTGTCGATGTTGTGCCGATGGGTGACGAAATTCAGCACCATCGGATAGCCGTGGGCCTTCACCGCGCGGGCCATTTCCAGCTTCTGCGCAAACGCCTTTTTCGAACCGGCGAGCAGGTTGTTCACTTGCTCGTCGCTGGCCTGGAAACTGATCTGGATGTGATCGAGGCCGGCCTTCTTGAAGTCGCTGATTTTCTGCTCGGTCAGGCCGATGCCGGAGGTAATCAGGTTGGTGTAGAAACCCAACTGCCGCGCTTCATGAATCAGCTCGGCGAGATCCTGACGCACCAGCGGCTCGCCACCGGAAAAGCCCAGTTGCGCCGCGCCCATCTCCCGCGCCTCGCGGAACACCTTGATCCATTGTTCTGTGCTCAGCTCTTTGCCCTGCTCGGCGAAATCCAGCGGATTGGAGCAGTACGGGCATTGCAGCGGGCAGCGGTAGGTCAGCTCGGCGAGCAGCCACAGCGGCAGGCCGATATCAGGCTTGGGCGGCAGATCAGGCAAGTTCGATCCAGTGCTGAGCACGGGCAACCTCCATGAATTGCTCGATGTCATCACCGAGCTCGGGCACGCCGGGGAACTGCTCATCGAGTTTGGCAATGATCGCCGCAACGTCGCGTTCGCCGTCGATCAAACCGCCGATCAGCGCGGCGCTGTCGTTGAGTTTGATCATGCCTTCGGGGTAAAGCAGCACGTGACCTTTTTGCGCCGGTTCGTACTGGAAGCGGTAGCCGGGACGCCAGGTCGGGACTTTGCTGCGGTCGAAACTCATAAGGTGATTCCTTTATGCCAGACGCGTTGTTCGGTCACGCTGTGATACGGCGGGCGGTTCAGTTCGTAGGCCATGCTCATGGCATCGAGCATGCTCCAAAGAATGTCCAGTTTGAACTGGAGAATTTCCAGCATGCGCTCCTGGCCTTCGCGCGTCTTGTAGTGCTCCAGCGTGATCGCCAGACCGTGCTCGACATCGCGCCGTGCCTGACCGAGGCGGGTGCGGAAATATTCGTAACCGGCCGGGTCGATCCACGGGTAATGCTGCGGCCAGCTGTCGAGGCGCGACTGGTGGATCTGCGGCGCGAACAGTTCAGTCAGCGAGCTGCTGGCGGCTTCCTGCCAACTGGCGCGGCGGGCAAAGTTGACGTAGGCGTCGACGGCGAAACGTACGCCGGGCAATACCAATTCCTGGGAGCGCAGTTGATCCGGGTCGAGACCGACCGCTTGACCGAGTCGCAGCCAGGCTTCGATGCCGCCGTCTTCACCGGGGGCGCCGTCGTGATCGAGCAGACGTTGAATCCATTCGCGGCGGATTTCCCGGTCGGGGCAATTGGCGAGGATCGCCGCGTCTTTCAGGGGGATGTTCACCTGATAGTAGAAGCGGTTGGCGACCCAGCCCTGAATCTGCTCGCGGGTGGCGCGGCCTTCATACATCGCCACGTGATACGGGTGGTAGATGTGGTAGTAGGCGCCTTTGGCGCGCAGGGCCGCTTCGAATTCGGTGGGGGACATTGGCGTGTCAGTCATGTCTGTTCTCCGGGAACAACCGTTGGATTCTGTGGTGTCTGTCAGGACGTCATCGCTGGCAAGCCAGCTCCCACAGGTTTTGTGTACGCCACAGAACCTTGTGGGCGCTGGCTTGCCAGCGATGGGGCCATCAGCTACAGCACAATACTCATGCCGTCATACGCCACTTCAACATCACGTCGCGCCAGTTCAGCACGCTCCGGCGAATCCTCGTCGAGAATCGGGTTGGTGTTGTTGATGTGGATAAGTACCTTGCGCTGCTCGGGCAGTTGCTCCAGCACTTCGAGCATGCCGCCAGGCCCGTTCTGCGCCAGATGGCCCATCTCTCGGCCAGTACGCGTGCCAACGCCACGACGCTGCATTTCATCGTCGTCCCACATTGTGCCGTCGACCAACAGGCAATCGCTGCTCGCCATGATCTCCAGCAGTGGCGCATCGACCTTGCCCAGACCCGGCGCGTAGAACAATTTGCCGCCGGTCTTCAGGTCTTCAACGATCAAGCCGATGTTGTCGCCCGGGTGCGGATCGAAGCGGTGCGGCGAGTACGGTGGCGCGGCGCTGCGCAACGGCAGCGGGGTGAAACGCAGGTTCGGGCACGCCGCCACAGTGAAGCTCTGGTCGAGTTCGATGCGGTTCCAGTCCAGCCCACCATTCCAGTGCGTGAGCATCTTGAACAACGGGAACCCGGTGCTGAGATCTTCGTGAACCATGTCCGTGCACCAGACCTGATGCGGGCAACCTTCGCGCAAGCTGAGCAGGCCGGTGGTGTGGTCGATCTGGCTGTCCATCAGGATGATCGCGCTGATGCCGGTGTCACGCAGGGCACGGCCCGGTTGCATCGGGGCGAAGCTTTGCAGCTGTGCGCGGATGTCCGGCGAGGCATTGCACAGCACCCAGTTCACGCCGTCATCGGAAATCGCGATGGACGATTGGGTGCGGGCCTTGGCATTCAGGCTGCCGTCGCGAAAGCCTGCGCAATTGACGCAGTTGCAGTTCCACTGCGGAAAACCGCCGCCAGCGGCCGAACCCAGAATCTGGACGAACATGAACACTCCATCATTTCAACGCGGAAAATAAAACGCCCCGGCGAGCCGAGGCGTTGCACTGCAGTTCTATGTAAGCAGAACTCAGCGGCTGGCGAAGTACATGGTGACTTCGAAGCCGATACGCAGGTCGGTGTAAGCCGGTTTTGTCCAGGACATGGTGTGTCTCCTCAGGGTGGGTGGGATAGCGCTGTCCATAGTTATAGTCCACGGCAGCGCAGAGATGTTCCAAATAGTTAGGCTGCTATGTTACTCAAAATTTCCGGGTAAATGCCCGTGAATCTTTGAGAAAGCTCCTTGCAGCCTCGGTAATGATCAATTTATCGCTTGCCACGGGTTTTCGGGCGCCGGATCGCTGGCGAGGCAGAGCCAGCCGCCGTCTGCGTTGATCAAGCGCTGAGCAGCCGCGAGTAACGACTGGCGATCCAGTTGATGGATGGCGGCGGTTAACTGTTCAAGATAATCCGACGAGTGGCCCGCGAGTTTTGCCTGCCAGAGCAATTCAGCCGCCTCTTTGCTGGCCAGTGTGGCGTCGTCGAATTGATTGGCGAGGTTTTGCCGGTGTCGGCTGAGGCTGGCCTCATCGAGCTGTTCGATCAGCGCGGGCATGCCGTAGAGAAACTGTTGGATATGCCCAAGCAACGCCGCAGGTTTGGCATTTGGCGATTGCACGCCGAAGAGGAGGCCGGTCTGGCCTTGCATCTGGCGCAACGCACTGAACACCGCGTAGCCCAATTGCAATTCGACTCGCAGACGTTGGTAGAAGGGCGTCTGACCAAGTTGCGCGAGCATTCGCCAGGCGGCTTCGTCGGGGATGTCACGGTTGGCGGTCGGGCAATACAGCAGCAAGGCGTGTTCGCTGGCGCCGGTATTGATGTAGCTCCAGTGTTTTTGCTCTTTAATCGTCGTCGGCGTTGGCAGCTGATTGTCCGGGATCCCGGGAATACGGCTCAGCGCCAGGCCCATGGCAGATTGCGTGTGTGGGTTGAGCCCCAGAGCGAGGCCGTCCCAACGCGAAGTTGTCCACAGGTGATTCGCGTCATCGCCGGTTTTGGCTGATGGCAGAACATGTTCCGGCAGCATTTCAAGCAGTTGGCGAATGGGGATCAGCGGCGGTTTCGGCTCAGCAAGCGATGAATCGGCGTCAACCTGTGTCAGACATTTCAGCGCGTGCTCGAGGACGCCGGGCATTGGCTCCTGCAATCCGGTGAGTTTCAGTAGCCACTGATTGCCTGTGGCGCTGAAAATCAGCTCGACGCCGGCCTCACGCGCATCTTGCTGCGTTTGCCGAAGACTGCGCTGCAACCGCGATTGCAGATCAGTGCTGGCGGCGGCCTCCATCTGCCAACGTAGATAAATCGCGCCTGCATCAGTGCTGTCCGGCAACGCTTGGCTGAACTGCATTGGCGAGCGTTCACGACGGCCGCGCGAACGATCCTGAGCGAACGTGCGCAGGCCTCGGTGGGCGCTGGTCTGGCCGCGAATCAGTCCGGCGTTGGCCAAAGGCTCATTGGCTCGCAGGAATGGATTGGCGGCAGGCAGGTGCCAGTGCTTGCTGAAATTATCCACAGTGCCGATTTCGCCGAGGATCTGTGAGAGGGCCTCAACGCTTTTATCGGACAGGCCGATTTCCAATTGTTCACTGTCGAGCCGCGCCCGTTGCAGCGCGCCGCTGACTTGCTGCTGACGTTCAAGCAGGGCCGCGTATTCTTTGCGCAGTGGCGACCAATCCTGCTGAGAGAAGAAACTCAGCCAATCCAGCATCTGCTCGCGAATGGCGTTTAACGATTCCGCTGGAGCGGTGAATTCCAGATGCAACAACGCTTGCCCGTCGAAGTGATAAACCGGCGCGGCGTTCAATCCATCTGCCAGTTTTTGCTCCTGCAAATGCGCGAGCAGCCCGCCGGGTTTTGAGCTGTTCAGCCAATGACAAAGAAAAGCCAAAGCCTCGACGGATGACTCAGGCAAGGCATCAAACGCAAACAGCAGATTGCCGCGTCGCTCACTGACCTGTTGATAACTTTTCACCGCCAGCGGCACGGTTGCCGCCTGCGCAACGTTATCCCCAACCGGCAAAGCCGCCGCGAATTGCTCAGCGAGCGCTTTCAACTCTTCGAGGCTCTGCGGCCCGACCAAGCTCAGTGTCATCTGCCCCGTCTGATAAAACTGCTTATGGAAATCGTTGAGCGCCTGTTGAAATGCCGGCTGCTCAATGTGCAGGCTGTCCCGATTCCCTGCATGAAACCCGCGCAACGGATGCTCTGCGGGTAAACCTTCGTACAAGGAAAACTGCTGCTGCGCTGCAGGATCCTGCGACCAAGCGACAAATTCCGCCTGCAACACTTCCCGTTCCCGCAACTGATCGTCCAGATTCATACGCGGCTTGGCGAGCATGTCTGACAGACGCTCCAGCCCATCGCTGAACGAGCGCGTCGGCAACTCAAAGAAAAAGTCAGTGGTGCGTTCGCGCGTGCTGGCATTGACCTGGCCACCGTGACCTTGCACGTAGGCCATCAGCCCTTCGCCCGTAGGAAAACGCTCGGTGCCGACAAATAGCAAATGCTCGAGAAAATGCGCCAGCCCCGGCCACTCCAGCGGCACGTCATGGCTACCGGCAGCCACGCGCAGTGCAGCGGCGCTGCGCTTCAGGCCGGGCACATGACGCAGGGTCACACGCAAGCCGTTGGCCAGGGTTTCAGTGTGGGGGCGGGGGTGAGTCGGCGCAGGCATGGGCACTTCCAGAACAGTGAAGTGCCAATGCTAGCGGATTAGCGCCGGTTGAGCGCGCCGTAAAGCTCCGGGCGGCGGTCGCTGAGGTAGCGGTTGGCGGCGCGGGAGTCGAGCATCAACTGTCGATCGAGCTCGCCGATGATCAGCGCTTCGTCGAGTCCGGCCTGAGCGATGCGGCTGCCATCCGGTGCGGCGAGGCTGCTTTGCCCGCAGTAGTGGATGTCGCCTTCGCTGCCGCAATAGTTGGCGTAGGCCACGTAGCACTGGTTTTCGAAGGCGCGCGAACGCACGGTGACGTCAGCAACGAAATCGAACGGAATCATGTTCGCCGTCGGCACCACAATCAGCTCGGCGCCAGCGAGCGCCAAACGGCGGGTGTTCTCGGGAAACTCCAGGTCGTAGCAGATCAGGAAACCGAGCTTCCAGCCGTTGAGTTCGACGATCGGAAAATCATCGTCGCCGGGGCTGAACATCGAGCGATCCAGATCACCGAACAGATGCGTTTTGCGGTAATTGCACAAGCGCTCGCCGTGCGAATCGATCAGTTGCACGGCGTTGTAAATCTGCCCGTCGGCGGTGCGTTCCGGATAGCCATAAACAATCGCCAGACCCGCAGCCTTGGCGATCCGCCCGATCTGCTGCGCCCATTCACCGTTGTAGACCTCGGCCAAGGTACTCACCGCTTCGGCGCCAATGTTGTAGCCGGTCATGAACATCTCCGGCAGCACCAGCAGGTCGGCGCCCTTGGCCTCCATCGCCACTTGATGCAGGCGTTGCAGGTTGGCGGCGGGTTCCAGTGGCAGCGGTGGACATTGGTAAAGGGCTACACGCATCAGGGATTCCTCTTACTCGGGCAGGGCGATAGGGCCGATGTCTTTGAACACGTCACCGGGGCCCGGGTTCGCTTTATGTGTCGACCCGCCGAAATGTTTCATGATCCCCCACACCGCGTTGAGCGAGGTTTGCACCGCACCTTCGACCCAGGCCGGCGTCCAGGAAACGTCGTCGCCGGCGATGAAAATCCCGCGCTGCTCGGCCGGCATCTCGTCCTGCATGAAGTGCGCGTACATGCGCTGGTTGTAGCGATAGTGGCCGGGCAGGGCACCTTTGAACGCGCCGAGGAAGTACGGGTCGGCTTCCCACGATACGGTGATCGGATCGCCAATGATTCGCGCGGCGATATCGACTTTTGGGTAGATTTTTTTCAACGCGTTCAACGCCAGCTCAACGCGTTTTTCCACCGGGTGCGGGAGCATCTTCAATGCGTCGCTCATCCACGAATACGACAGGCAGATCACGCCGGGTTTGTCGTCGCCGTTGTCGAACAGGTAAGTGCCGCGGGTCAGGCGATCAGTGAGGGTCATGCTCATCAGGTCGCGGCCGGTCTCTGGATCCTTGTCCTTCCAGAACGGCCGGTCGACCATCACGAAAGTTTTCGATGACTGCATGTAGCGGGTGCGGTCGAGCGCCATCCACATCTTCTGCGAAAAAAGGGTCTCGTCACATTCGATCTGCGTGGTCAGTAGCCAACTCTGGCACGTGGTCAGCACGGCGGCGTATTCGCGGGTGTCGCCATTGTTGTCGGTGACCGCGAAACGGCCATCCGGCGCATGAGCGATTTTCTTCACGCCGGAACGCGGCGCGCCACGGTGCAGGGACTTCAGACTGGTGCCTTCGGGCCAATGCACGCAGCGCTCCGGCACATGCCGCCAGATGCCTTGCGGCACTTGCTCGACGCCGCCGACCACCAGGTGTTGGTGATCGTCGCAGTTGGTCATCACCACGCGGAAGATTTCCAGCATCGAGTTGGGGAAGTCCGAGTCCCAGCCGCCGGTGCCAAAACCAACCTGACCGAACACTTCGCGGTGATGGAACGACAGTTTGGCGAAGGCTTCCGAGGTGGCGACGAAGTCATAAAACGTGCGGTCGTCCCACAGCGGCACCAAGGTATTCCACAGCTCTTTCAGGCGCGGCACGTCACGGTCGCGAATGGCTTGCTGGATGTCGGCGAACTGCGAGCCAGCCTCCAGCGCATCCGCCCAGGCGTCAGCCACTTCCTGAAACAGCGCAGGAAGATCCGCCAGTTTCTGTGCGTAATGGGTTTTGCCTTCCAGATCGATCACCGTGCTGCCGGAGGCTGGCGTCAGCGGGTTCGGGAAAGGTTTGGTCTCAAGGCCGAGCTTGTCGACGTAGTGATAGAACGCGGTGGACGACACCGGGAAACGCATACCACCGAGTTCAGCGACGATGCCGTCAGTGCCGTTGAACGCTTGCGAACGCAAACGCCCGCCCAGCTTTGACGCCTCATACACCACCGGTTTCAAGCCGAGTTTCATCAACTCGTAAGCCGCCACCAAACCAGCGATGCCCGCACCGACGATCGCCACTTCTGCGCCATGATTGTGTTCAGGGATAGTGCCGAGACCGGCCGGGTGTTCGATCCAGTCGTCAAACGCGAACGGAAAGTCCGGGCCGAAAATGGTGACTGGTTTCTTACCGTCTGCAGGATGGCGATTGTTCTTGTTCATGGCTGACCTTGCTGGCGACCCGACGCGGAATGCGCGTCTGAGTATAGGAAAAGATGCCAGCCATTCTAGGGAGCGTGGAACACGTTAATAAGACGCAAAGTGTCGTCGTTTTGCCAATAAGCTGAGCAATATGACGAATGTTGCCTGCACACCGACCAAAATGTGGGAGCGGGCTTGCTCGCGAAAGCGTCGGATCAGTCGACATCGTTATTGCTGACAAATCGCTTTCGCGAGCAAGCCCGCTCCCACAGTGGATTTGTGCTTGGCGCAGATTTTGTGAGCAACCCAGTCAAATGTGGGAGCCGGGCTTGCCCGCGAAGAGGCCTTATCAGCCAACCGAAATGATATGGCCAACACTCAAACCGGCTGCCCCCGATCAATCTTGCTACTCAAAATAATCGAGGTTGTCGTCTTCTCCACCCCATTCACGCTACCAATCTGATCCAGTAACTGATCGAGCTGCTCCGGCGAATCCGTACGCAACCACGCCACATAATCAAACTCGCCACTCACCGCACACAACTGCTGCACCTGCGCCATCGCACTCAACCGGCGCACCACCTCTTTGCCCGAACGCGGCTGCACCTTGATACCGACGTAAGCCTGCAAGCCGCCATCGACCACGCGCTGATCCAGACGTACGCCGTAACCGGTGATGACCTTGGCCTTTTCCAGCCGCGCCAAGCGTGAAGTCACGGTGGTGCGCGCAATGCCTAATTGCCGGGCAAGCATGGCCACACTTTCGCGGGCGTTGATTTGCAGGGCGGCGATTAGCTGACGGTCGATTTCATCGAGTGCGGGCGGGCGGGTGTCTGGCAAGGGGCGGCTCCATGGGGGTGGTGAGTTACGCATGTTACAAGACTACCAAGTTGACACGACGCTGATCCTTGTCAAAGATGTGGGCAAGAGCGCGAAATCTGCTGCCTTGCAGGGCTTCAGCAGACGTAGGTACCTCAGCGATGCTGCTACGTCGGTGTAAGGTGAGACCTCTTATCCAATTTCCTGAGGATGCAGATATCAGGATTTGAATACCCATGGGGCAGCCTTAATGCTGCCCTTTTTATTTGCCTGCGTAAGGGGCGGGCACTATCATCGCCACCTCAGCACTGACCGGAACCTTGGTAGCAAGGGGTGTTGATTTCGGTGGCGCAAGTCACTCCCAGCCAGTGAGCGGGATATGCGGGTAGCCGTGAAAGAACAAGCCGATAGAGATTCACAGAAAGCCCTGATGCGAAAGCGTCGGGGCTTTCTGCTTTCCAGTGCTTCCAAAAGTTAAAAGGCTGAAGGAGAAAAATGGTGTGAGTTGCGCGGTTTCGGATAACTGATGTTTTTTGACGTTTACCGATCGACCGCCCAAGAAAAAGCCGCGCATTTAGCGCGGCTTTCAATTTGGTGGGCCCACACGGACTTGAACCGTGGACCAAAGGATTATGAGTCCTCTGCTCTAACCAACTGAGCTATAGGCCCTCAGTAGGCCGCGGATTATAGCGACGGTTTCTCGGCTGTGCTATCCGAATAATCCGATACGGTTACACGAAGAAACGTAGCGGCGAATTCTTCCGGGGGCAGCGGCAGGCTGACGATGTAGCCCTGGATCTGTTCACAGCCCTCGGCGGCGAGGAATTGCTGTTGCGCCTGGGTTTCCACACCCTCGGCGATGACGGTGAATTGCATGCTTCGGCCCAGTGCGATGATGGCGCGGACAATCGCCGCGTCGTGGGGGTCGTCGGGCAGTCCACGGACGAAAGACTGGTCGATCTTGAGGATGTCCAGTGGCAGGCGTTTGAGGTAGCTGAGTGAGGAATAGCCGGTGCCGAAGTCGTCGATCGCCAGTTGCACGCCGAGGTGTTTGAGTTGGTGCAGCACGGCCAGTGCCTCTTCGGCCTGACTCATGATGAAGTTCTCGGTAATTTCCAGTTGCAGTAAATCCGGCATCAGGCCGTTGTCGTTGAGCAGTTGCTCGATGCGCCCGAGCAGGTTGGGCTGGCGCAATTGCGCACCGGCAAGATTCACCGAGAGAGGGCCGGGACTGTCGTAGACCTGATTCCATTCGTACATCTGCCGGCACGCGGTCTCCAGCACCCAATCGCCGATTTGCAGAATCATGCCGTTCTCTTCGGCCAACGGAATGAAGTGCTCCGGCGGTACATCGCCAAACGTCGGGTGGCGCCAGCGAATCAGCGCCTCGGCACCGACCAGGCTGTGATCTTCCAGGCTGATTTTCGGCTGGTAGTAGAGAAACAGCTCATCACGCTCGATGGCCCGGCGCAGTTCGTGCTCCAGCGCCACGCGTTCGCTGGCCTGGGCGGTGAGGTCGCGGGTGTAGCTCTCGACGCGGTTGCGGCCCTTGGCCTTGGAACGGTACATCGCCGCGTCAGCGTTTTTCACCAGCGTGGCGACGTCGCAACCATCGCGCGGATAAAGACTGGTGCCGATGCTGGCGCTGATGAAAAACTCGTGTTCACCGGCCTGGAACGGCGCACCGAAGCAGTTGAGCAGTTTGGTGGCGATGTTGTCGGCGTCGCTGGGCTGTTGCAGGCCGGGCAGCAGAATGATGAATTCATCGCCGCCTAGGCGCGCAACGGTGTCGATGTCGCGCAACTGCTCTTTCAGGCGCACGGCAATACCCTTGAGCAGCAGGTCGCCAACCGGGTGACCGAGGCTGTCGTTGATGTGTTTGAAGCGGTCGAGGTCGAGAAACAGCACGGCGCCCTGGCCGCCGTTTTCCTGCTGACTGTTAAGCGCCATGAGCAAGCGACTTTCAAACAGCGTGCGGTTTGGCAGGCCGGTCAGTGGGTCATGGTGAGCCTGGTAATCGAGCTTGGCCTGCGCGTGCTTGAGGCTGGAAATGTCGGCAAACACTGCGACAAAGTGAGTGATGAATTTATCGCGGTTGCGCACGGCACTGATGGTCAGCCAGCTCGGGTAGAGCTCGCCGTTCTTGCGCCGGTTGGAAATCTCGCCTTGCCAGTGACCCTCGTCGGTCAACTGATGCCACATCGCCGCGTAAAACGCGCTGTCGTGCAGGCCGGAAGCGAGCAGGCGCGGCGTATGGCCAAGCGCTTCGCTTTCGCTGTAACCGGTGATTTCGGTGAAGGCTCGATTGACCGCGCTGATGTGCTGCTGGGTGTCGGTGATCAATACGCCTTCGGCGGTGCTCTCGAATACGGTCGCGGCTTGTTGCAGTTTTTCCTGCATCAGATGGCGTTCAGTGATATCGCGGGCGATGGTCAGCATGCAGTCTTCGTCGCCAATCGGCAGCGGTCGGCTGGAGACCTCGCAGAGGCGGATTTGCCCGTCGCTGCGGCGGATATGGCAGGTGAAGTCGCGGACGAAACCGTCGCGATGCAACAGGTCGAGCATCTGTTTACGTTCGTTGAGATTGACCCAGATGCCCAGATCCAGTGCCGAGCGATCCACTGACATAGCGCTGTTGAAACCGGTGATGCGGCTGAAGCCTTCGTTGACCTCCAGCAGCAGACCATCGCTCTGGCGCGACAGCAACAAACCGTCCGGCGAGGCGTGGAAGGCCTTGGCGAATTTCTCTTCGGAGGTTTGCAGTTGCTGTTGGGTTTCCTTGAGCTGGGTAATGTCGCGCACCACGACCACCAGCGCAGGCGTGGTGTCGAGGTCGAATGGCTCTGCAGAAATCAGACCGGTGAATACCTGGCCGTTGTTGCGGCGAAAGGGCATTTCCAGATTACGAATGCTGCCCGCCTGCAAGCGCTGCAAAAGGCCTGGGCCGACCCCGGGAATGCCCCAGATATTCAGGTCGGTGGCGGTCTGGCCGATGACTTCTTCGGCCTTCAATCCAATCTGTTCTTCAAAGGCTTCGTTGACCTCCAGCAGGCAGCCGTCGGACAACCGTGCAATCACCAGAATGTCCGGGCATTGCTGAAACACCGAGGCGAATTTTTGCTCCGACAGGCGCAGTGCTTCTTCGGTGCGCTTGGTTTCGCTGATGTCGATCATCAGACCGCGCATCACCGGTTCGTGGCCGTGCTCGATCAGGCTGACGATGTCGCGCACCCACAGGCAGCGACCGTCGGCAGTGATCACCCGGTAATCGAGACTGTGATCGCGCCCGGCCAGCACTTCGTGGTCGCAAAAGCTCTGGGCGCGGGTCAGGTCTGCCGGGTGGATGATGTTGCGCCAGAACCCCGGAATCAGCCAATGTGACAGCGGATATCCAAGCAAGTCTTCGGCGTGCGGTGAGACATAGCTGTAGGTGAAGTCGCTCATCCGCGCTTCCCAGGCGATCGCCGACAGGCTCTCCACCAGACCGCGATAGTGATACTCGCTGCTGCGCAGTTCTTGTTCGAGGTCGATGCGCCGGGCAATTTCCGAACTCAGACGCCGGTTGATGCGGATCACCACGGCCAAAACGCCGACCAATAGCAGCAGGCCGGGCAGGCCGTAAATCAGCAGATCTGACCAGAACGTCCGATGATCGAGGACGTTGCCAACCCAGTGTTCTTGAATGCTGCTGATCTCGGCTGGGCTCATATCAGCCAGGACTTTGTCGATAATCCCCACCAGTATCTTGCTGTCGCGCGGTACGCCCATCGCCAGCTGGTAGCGATAGGGGGTTTCGCCGCTGACATAGAGGCCATCCAGTTTCAGTTGGCGCAGGCTCCATACGCTGGAGGCCAGATCGCCGACCACCGCGTCGACTTCATCTGTAGCCAGCGCCTGCAGCGCGGAACTGACGTTGGGCATGGCCACCAGATTCAGGTCAGGGTGGTGGGTGCGCAGCAGTTCGTGCGGCGCGTAGTTTTCCACCACGGCGATTTTCAGGCCGTACAAGTCTTCAAGTTTGCGCGGCTGGGCACCGCCGACGTGGGCGAGGATGACAATCGGGAAGTCCAGATAGGGGCGGGTGAACGACAGATAGGACTGGCGCTCGGGGGTGGACATGATGCCCGGCAGCAGGTCGATCTTGCCCTGTTTGACCTGTTCCAGCACCTCCGTCCAGCTCACCGGTTCGATTGGCGTCAGTTTGATCGCCAGACGCTGGCGAATCACGTCGATATAGTCGGCCGCCAGGCCCTGATAACGCGCCTGATCATCGCGAAACTCAAAGGGCGGCCACGACGCATCGACACCCAGGTGCAAGTCCGGGTGAGCCGCCAGCCAGCTACGTTCTTCATCGGTCAGAGTCAGCGCGTCAGCCGTTGCGGTCCAGATCATCAGTGACAGCAAAAAAAGCACGGACGCCAATCTGGGCATAACGCTCTCGTTATGGCTCGGGGATGATTGTTTCGAGTGTAGACGGGGTATGCGGGGGAGGGGGGATGCGCGGGATTTAATCTGCCATATAAACAAAACCCCCGGCCTGGGCCGGGGGTTCTGGTATCACTCGTCGAGGAAGGAGCGCAGATGCTCGCTTCGCGTCGGGTGGCGCAGCTTGCGCAGCGCCTTGGCTTCGATCTGACGGATCCGCTCACGCGTTACGTCAAACTGTTTGCCCACTTCTTCGAGTGTGTGGTCGGTGTTCATGTCGATACCGAAACGCATGCGCAGTACTTTGGCTTCACGGGCAGTGAGGCCGGACAGCACTTCGCGAGTCGCTTCTTTCAGGCTCTCAACAGTGGCGACATCGATTGGCGACTGCATGGTCGAGTCTTCGATGAAGTCACCCAGATGGGAGTCTTCGTCATCACCGATCGGCGTTTCCATGGAGATCGGCTCTTTAGCGATCTTCAATACCTTGCGGATTTTATCCTCAGGCATTTCCATGCGTTCGCCCAGCTCTTCCGGGGTCGGTTCGCGACCCATTTCCTGCAACATCTGCCGGGAAATACGGTTGAGCTTGTTGATCGTCTCGATCATGTGCACCGGAATACGGATGGTGCGGGCCTGGTCGGCGATCGAGCGAGTGATCGCCTGACGGATCCACCAGGTGGCATAAGTCGAGAACTTGTAACCACGACGGTATTCGAACTTGTCTACCGCTTTCATCAAGCCGATGTTGCCTTCCTGGATCAGATCGAGGAATTGCAGGCCGCGGTTGGTGTACTTCTTGGCGATCGAGATCACCAGACGCAAGTTGGCTTCAACCATCTCTTTCTTCGCGCGGCGGGCCTTGGCCTCACCGATCGACATGCGACGGTTGATGTCCTTGATTTCAGCGATGGTCAGACCGGTCTCGGTTTCCAGCGCGATCAGTTTCTGCTGGCAACGGATGATGTCCGGCTGCACACGGCCGATGGCTTCGGCGTACTTGCTCTTGCCTTTGGCCAGGGCGTCGGACCAGCTTTCGTCGACTTCGTTGCCAGGGAACTGACGCAGGAAATCGGCGCGTGGCATACGTGCATCACGTACGCACAGCTGCATGATCGCGCGCTCTTGCTGACGCAGACGGTCCAGGGCACCGCGAACACGTTCAACCAAACCTTCGAATTGCTTCGGTACCAGTTTGATCGGCATGAACAGCTCGGCCAGAGCCAGCAATTCGGCAATCGTTGCCTTGTTGCTGCGACCGTGCTTTTTCAGCGCCTTGCGGGTGATTTCCATCTGGTCGGCGACCGCGCCAAAACGCTGGGCGGCGATAACCGGATCCGGACCGCTTTCGGCTTCTTCTTCGTCATCGGAAGATTCGGCTTCATCGTCGTCGGTTTCGTCGTCGGCTTTCGCGACTTTCGCTTCGACAGGCGGCGGTACCTCGGCAGGCGGCGCAATGCCGTCGTCCGGGTCGATATAACCGCTCAGGACGTCGGACAGGCGGCCACCTTCGGTGGTCACACGAGTGTACTCGGAGAGAATATGGTCAACCGTGCCAGGGAAGTGCGCGATTGCGCTCATCACTTCACGGATGCCTTCTTCGATTCGTTTGGCGATTTCAATTTCGCCTTCACGAGTCAGAAGCTCGACCGTACCCATTTCACGCATGTACATGCGCACCGGGTCAGTGGTGCGACCGATATCGGTCTCCACCGCTGCCAACGCGGCGGCTGCTTCTTCCGCAGCGGCCTCGTCGGTATCGGCGTCGGCCAACATAAGGGCGTCCGCATCCGGAGCACTCTCGTGTACGGGGATCCCCATGTCGTTAATCATGCGGATGATGTCTTCCACCTGCTCTGGATCTGAAATATCCTCGGGCAGGTGGTCGTTGACCTCGGCGTAAGTCAGATACTTCTGCTCACGACCCAGTTTGATCAACTCAATAATACGAGACTGCTGTTGCGCTTTTCCGGACATAACACCCTATCCACTGAAGGTCTTGGCGGGCAAAAAACAAGCCGAGGATTATACCTGAGCTATGACCTCACGCGCCAGTTGAGGTCGGGTTTGATGCGGAAACATTGCGACTTAGAAGGTCGCGCAGTTGATTTTTCTCTTCAATACTCAGTTCGCTTTGACGGGCTTTCCTGAGTAACTGTTCAAGATTTCGCTCGCGTTGGCGGGCTGACAAGCTAGTAATGGTGTCGAAAAACTGTTGTTCAAGGTTATCTCCATCAATCAGCCACTCCTTTTCTGCCAGCGCCTTGAGCAGGCGACCCTGTTCAGTACCGTGCCATCGCGCGATCAACTGAAATGAGTTTAGCTTGGGATTCTTCTGTACGGCTTCGAGCAGCGCCACAAGCAACTGGGCGTTGGTCTGATTTTCGTCCGCAATGTGCCCGGCGTCTTCGACGCGCTCAGCCAATTGCGGGTGATGCAGCAATGTTCGCAGGGCGGTCAGGGTTGGCGATTCGACGCCAATCGGCGTGCGCGGGCGTTGTTGGTCGCGATCGCCGCCACGCTTGCCGTTCTTGTCCCAGGGCTTCTTGTCCCACTTCTTGCCGCCAGCGCCGGGTTTCTTCGGCGTCCACTCCTGCTGCGGCACATACATGTCCTGTGCCTGCGGCTGATGGTAGTCGCTGTAGTCCGGCATTGCGTCGTAATTGATGCCCGGGTCGTAAGCGGGCGGCGCTTCCTGCGGCGCATTTTGCGCCAGCTGACTGACGGTTTCGCTGCTCAGGCCAGTGATTTCGGTCAGGCGCTGACGCATCAGGATGCGCAGGTTGGCGCCTGGCACTTTGTCGATCAACGGTGCGGCGAGGGTGGCCATATGGGCCTTGCCTTCGAGCGAGCGCGGGTCAGACTCTTCGGTCAGTTGCTGGAAGAAGTAGTCGGCCAGCGGCTGAGCGTGCTGATTGATCCGCGCCTTGAAGGCATCGGTGCCTTCAGCGCGAACCAGCGTATCCGGGTCTTCGCCTTCGGGCAGAAACAGAAAGCGTGCGCGACGGCCGTCCTGCAGGCTCGACAGCGTTGCTTCGAGTGCGCGCCACGCGGCGTTACGGCCAGCCTGGTCGCCGTCGAAGCAAAACAATACGTTGGGCACGACGCGAAACAGGCGCTTCAAATGTTCTTCGCTGGTCGCGGTGCCCAGCGTTGCGACGGCATTCTTCAAGCCTTGTTGGGCGAGCGCGATGACGTCCATATAACCTTCGACGACGATGATTTCGTCGAGGTTGCGGTTGTTCTTGCGTGCTTCATAAAGGCCGTAGAGTTCCTGACCTTTATGGAAAACCGGGGTTTCCGGGGAGTTCAGGTACTTCGGTTTGTCGTCGCCGAGTACGCGGCCACCGAAGGCGATGATGCGGCCACGGGTGTCGCGGATCGGGAACATCACGCGATCGCGGAAGCGGTCATAGCGTTTGCCGGTTTCGGCGTTCTCGATCAGCAGCCCGGCGTCGATCATGGCTTTTTGCTGAAGGGTGTCGCTGCTCAAATGTTTGAACAGGTTATCCCAGCCTGGCGGCGCGAAGCCGAGGCCGAAATCCCGGGCGATCTCGCCGGTCAGGCCGCGACCCTTGAGGTAATCCACGGCAGCTTTGCGCGCGGGGTGGCTCTTGAGGGCCTGCTTGTAAAAATCGGCAGCGGCAGTGAGTAAAGGATAGAGCGGCGAATCAGTCGGTTGCCGTGGCTTGCGCTCGCGGCCGCTTTCTTCGCGGGGGATTTCCATGCCGGCGGCTTTCGCCAGATCTTCGATGGCCTGGGGAAAATCCAGGTTGTCGTGATCCATGAGAAAGCCGAGCGCATTACCGCCGGCGCCGCAGCCGAAGCAATAATAGAACTGCTTGTCGGGGCTGACGCTGAACGACGGGGTTTTCTCTTTATGAAACGGGCAACAGGCGGTGTAGTTCTTGCCGGCCTTCTTCAATTGCACGCGCGAACTGACCACATCGACGATGTCGGTGCGGTTCAGCAGGTCGTCAATGAAGCTCTGGGGAATTAGCCCGGCCATGGCATTCTCGTCGTCTGCGCTGCAATAAGTCCGATGCGTAAGGCTGCCGGACGCGGGTCGTTGTTTGAAGCACGCAAAAGGTGCGGCTCGACCGGTGTCGTCTGCGTAATCGCTGTCGGGAAGTGTATCTGCCGAAAATCCACTGACGTTAGTACCTATCAGTCTTCGACTATTTGAAAGTGTTGCGCTGAATCCGCTGACGGCCGGTTAAGGGCCTCGGATAGCTCAATAAAGCGGGCACGCATGCAGGTGCCTTGGGCTGATCGTCGTGAGAGGAATCAGTGGGTGTGCTCGTCAGTAGCCTTGAAAGGCTCGTCAGAAAAGACGTGCACCGCTGGCAAAAGAGCCAGGTCTGACGTGTGAAGCAGATTCGTCTTGGTCGCGTGTGCGACTTCGACGTTGAAGCATCAAGCGTTTTACGCAAATGCCATTAGCCCGGCTGAGAGCCGGGCTTAGGCAAAGAAGCTTGCAACGAACGTCTGTGTATTAGTACAGACGAACGGCGCGGCGCTGTTCGCGCTGAACTTTCTTGGCGTGACGCTTAACAGCGGCTGCTGCTTTGCGCTTACGCTCAGAAGTTGGCTTCTCGTAAAATTCGCGGCTACGAACTTCAGCCAGTACACCGGCTTTTTCGCAGGAGCGCTTGAAACGACGCAGAGCTACGTCGAAGGGTTCGTTCTCTTTAACTTTGACGGCTGGCATCCAGAGCTACCTTCATTCATTACCGGGGTCAACATCCTCGCGGCAAAAGAGCACTTGAAGACGTCGGTTTTTAAGGGTTGCGGATGTTAACCCCTCATCGCTCGGAATGCAAAGCCTCTGATCGAAAACCGCTGGTCGGGGCATCCCGCGGCGACTATTATGCGCGCCTTCGAAGTCAGCCTAAACAAGGCGCAAACCCATGCTAGTACTGGGATTAGAAACCTCCTGCGACGAAACCGGCGTCGCATTATATGACAGTGAACGCGGCCTGCTGGCCGACGCCCTGTTCAGCCAGATCGACCTGCACCGCGCCTATGGCGGTGTGGTGCCGGAGCTCGCCTCGCGTGACCACGTCAAGCGCATGTTGCCCCTGATTCGTCAGGTGTTGGCCGAAGCGGACTGTGTGCCCACCGAGATCGACGCAATCGCCTATACCGCGGGCCCTGGCCTGGTTGGCGCGCTGCTGGTCGGTGCTTCCTGTGCTCAGGCGCTGGCGTTTGCCTGGGGCATTCCGGCACTTGGCGTGCACCACATGGAAGGGCATTTGCTCGCGCCGATGCTGGAGCCAAAACCGCCGGAGTTTCCGTTCGTCGCTTTGTTGGTCTCGGGCGGTCATACGCAGCTGGTTCAGGTCGATGGTATCGGTCAATACACCTTGCTCGGCGAGACGCTCGACGATGCCGCCGGCGAAGCGTTCGACAAAACCGCGAAGATGATGGGTCTGAATTATCCGGGCGGGCCGGAAATCGCCAAATTGGCGGAGAAGGGCGTTGCAGGACGTTTCACCTTTCCACGTCCGATGTGTGATCGCCCGGGTCTGCAATTCAGCTTCAGTGGTCTGAAAACCTCTGCGCTCAACGCCTGGCAGCAGTGCGTCAGCGCCGGGGACGACAACGAGCAAGCCCGTTGCGACATCGCGCTGGCGTTCCAGCAGGCCGTGGTGGAGACTTTGACCATCAAGTGCAAGCGTGCCCTGAAACAGGCGGGCATGAAGCGTCTGGTGATCGCTGGCGGCGTCAGCGCCAACAAGGCTTTGCGCGTTTCGCTGGAGAAAATGCTCGGCGACATGAAGGGCGATGTGTTTTATGCACGTCCGGAGTTCTGCACCGACAACGGCGCGATGATCGCGTTTGCCGGTTGCCAGCGCTTGCAGGCCGGTCAGCAGGAAAGTCTGGCGATCAGCGTGCAGGCGCGCTGGCCGATGGAGCAATTGTCGGCGTTGTGATGAGCGGTGCTCATGAGCGGTATTTAAAAATGCCGTTCGCGCCCGGCAAACAGGTCGCGTAGATTGCCGCGGTGGCGCCAGACGATCAGCAATGTCAGCGCGCTCATCGGCAACAGCGCCTCCGGTTCCTGCCAAGCCAGCAGTGGCAGGGTCAGCGGCGTGGCGATCAGTGCCGCCAGCGAGCTGGTGCGGGTCAGGTAGAACGTCAGCAGCCAGGCACACACGGCCAGCAGCGCGGCGGGCGGATACAGGCCCAGCAACATGCCGGCAGCGGTGGCGACACCTTTGCCGCCACGGAAGCGAAAATACAGTGGGAACAGGTGACCGATCACGGCGCACACGCCGATCCAGGCCTGATCCTGCAGCGAAAGGCCTGCCGCCGCTGCGATCAGCACCGGCACCAAGCCTTTGCACAGATCACCCAGCAGGGTCAGGATCGCCAGTTTGCGACCGACCAGGCGCAGCATGTTGGTGGCGCCGGCATTACCCGAGCCACTCATTCGCGGATCCGGATTTCCGGTCAGGCGGCTGAGCAAAATGGCGAAGGACAGCGAGCCGAGCAGGTAGGCGAAAGTCGCCAGTAACCAAAACATGCTAACTATTCCGGGCGAGGACGCCCTGATTCTAACGGCGCATTGCGCCCTTGTCGTGCAACGGAGAAAAGTGCTTGGACAGAGTGTTTATCGAGGGCCTGGAAGTCGACACCGTGATTGGTGCCTACGACTGGGAGCGCGGCATCCGACAGTGCCTGCGTCTTGATCTGAGCTTCGCCTGGGATAATCGCCCGGCCGCCGCCGGTGACGACCTGACCCTGGCGCTCGACTATGCCAGCGTTTCCGCACGGATTCAGGCCTTTGCCGAGCAAGCACAGTTTCAACTGGTCGAGACGTTCGCCGAGCGTCTGGTCGAAGTGCTGATGAATGAGTTCAACATCACTTGGGTACGCCTGAAACTGACCAAGCCTGGCGCGGTTCCGGCGGCCAAGGGCGGCGTGGGTGTGGAGATCGAGCGCGGATGTCGCTGACTCAGGTCTACCTCGGGCTCGGTAGTAATATCGAGCGCGAAACCCATTTGCGTGCAGGTCTCGACGCGTTGGCGACGTTTTTGGTGGATATCCGCTGTTCGGCGGTGTTCGAGAGTCAGCCAGTGGGGATCAAGAGCGGGCCGTTCTTCAACTTTGTGGTGTCGGCCTATACCGACCTGCCGTTGATGGAACTGGATCGGCGCTTGAAATTCATCGAGGCGGATAACGGTCGTTACGCGCCGGATCGCAAGGGTTTGCCGCTGGATATCGATGTGCTGTTGTACGGCGATCTGGCAGGCAACTTTGATGGTTTGATCTTGCCACGTGCTGAAATTCTGAAAAACGCCTTTGTGCTGTGGCCGTTGTCGCTTATTGCGCCGGATCGCGTACACCCGGGTGTGGGAAAAAGCTTCGCGACGTTGTGGGCCGAGGCGCAGATTGATCAGGTGCTGGCGCCGGTCCGGTTTGAGTGGCGCGGCAAGCAGCTCACGCCTGAGGATCTTTAAAAGCAAAAGATCGCAGCCTGCGGCAGCTCCTACATGGAAATCCAAATCTCTCTGTAGGAGCTGCCGAAGGCTGCGATCTTTTGATCTTGCTTCAAGCGTTGTCTTTGTAAGCCTTCAAGGCCTTGAGCCGTTCACGCTTCAGCGCCTCACCCAGCTCCGGCCCCTTGAATCCCTTCTCCAGCAATGGCTGCACCGCGACTTCACGCGCTGCCTTTGCCGCACCGCGCAAATAATCCGCCTGTGGATAGCTTCTTTGCTCCAGCCCTTTGCGGCCCCGCGCATCCATCTCGCACGCTACGATAAACTCTTCAAACCGTTGCGGCCGGCGATACACGTCAAAACTCTGCAACAACTCCAGTAGCGTTGAAGCCTTCAACTCCAGCGCCCGGTGCCCGTGGGTGTGGTACTTGCCAACGAACAAGGCCAATTCCTGGCAATCCTTCGGCGCCTTGAAGCGTTCGTTTACGGCTTTTATCAGCTCCAATCCGGTGTGCTCGTGGGCGATATGCCGTGGCCACTCTTCCTTCGGCGTCAGGCCTTTGCCAAGGTCATGCAGCAGGCAGGCCCAACGCACCGTCAATGGTTGTTTATGTAACGCCGATTGCTCAAGCACGCTGAGTGTGTGGACGCCAGTGTCGATTTCCGGGTGATGTGCTTCCGGTTGCGGCACGCCAAACAGTGCGTCGACTTCCGGCATCAACACCTTGAGCGCGCCACAGTCGCGGAGCACTTGGATGAATACCTGTGGCTGATCTTCCATCAGCGCGCGGGAGATTTCTTTCCAGCTGCGCTCAGCGGTCAACGCCTCAAGTTCACCGGATTCACTGAGTTGACGCATCAGTTCGAGCGTCTCCGGTGCAACGCTGAAACCAAGCTCGGCATAGCGGGCGGCGAAGCGGGCAACGCGCAGCACTCGGAGCGGATCTTCGGCGAACGCCGGAGAAACATGGCGCAGGATTCGATCTTCAAGATCGCGCTGGCCATGGTACGGATCGGTGATGTTTTGGTGGTCGTCCTCGGCCATGGCGTTGATGGTCAGGTCGCGACGGATCAGATCTTCTTCAAGCGTGACTTCGGGACTGGCGTGAAACGTAAAGCCGCCATAACCACGGCCGCTTTTGCGCTCGGTGCGGGCGAGGGCGTATTCCTCGCCGCTTTTCGGGTGAAGAAACACCGGGAAATCTGCGCCGACCGGGCGATAGCCCTTGGCGAGCATTTCTTCCGTGCTGGCTCCGACCACGACCCAATCGATGTCAGTAACCGGTTTGCCCAGCAGGCGATCACGAACCGCACCGCCAACCTTGAAAATCTGCATAAAAAACCTCCGTTAGCCCGACAGGATAACCCTTGCGCCGGACTTTCGGAGGCCATAACCGTTTCAAAGATGAATGACGGCGAGGTCGAGCCGACCGTAATCCCCTTCGCTATGTTCACTGCGCGGCGGCACGTGATGGGTTTTCATGATCTGGTCGCCCTGCAGCGTTTCCAGATGAATATCGAAGCCCCACAAACGGTGCAGGTGTTTGAGCACCTCTTCAGTGGAGTCGCCGAGCGGTTTGCGGTCGTGCTGCTGATGACGCAGGGTCAGTGAGCGGTCGCCGCGTCGATCGATGCTGTAAATCTGCACGTTCGGTTCACGGTTGCCGAGGTTGTATTGCGCGGCCAGGGTTTCGCGGATGATCCGGTAACCGGGCTCGTCATGGATCGCCGGCACCAGCAAATCGTCCTTCTGATCGTCATCCATGATGCTGAACAGTTTCAGATCGCGGATCACCTTCGGTGACAAATATTGCAGGATGAAGCTCTCGTCCTTGAAGCTGCTCATGGCGAATTTGATCGTCGACAGCCAGTCGCTCCCTGCGATGTCCGGAAACCAGTGGCGATCCTCTTCGGTAGGTTCTTCACACATGCGCCGGATGTCGCGGTACATGGCGAAACCCAATGCGTACGGGTTGATGCCGCTGTAGTAAGGGCTATCGAAACCTGGCTGAAACACTACGCTGGTATGCGAGGTGAGGAACTCCATCATGAAGCCGTCGGTGACCAACCCTTCGTCATACAGGTCGTTCATCAGCGTGTAGTGCCAGAACGTTGCCCAGCCTTCGTTCATGACCTGGGTCTGACGCTGTGGATAAAAGTACTGGGCGATCTTGCGCACGATGCGCACGATTTCGCGCTGCCAGGGCTCAAGCAACGGCGCATGTTTCTCGATGAAGTAGAGGATGTTTTCCTGCGGCTCGGCCGGGAAACGTGCGTTGTCCTTGTCGCTGTATTTGTCCGCGCCTTTGGGAATGGTGCGCCACAGATCGTTGATCTGCTTCTGCAGGTGTTCCTCGCGATCCTTCTGCCGCCGCCGTTCTTCTTCGGCGGAAATCGGGTAGGGACGTTTGTAGCGGTCAACGCCGTAGTTCATCAGCGCGTGGCAGGAGTCGAGCAGATCTTCCACCGCGTCGATGCCGTGGCGCTCCTCGCACTGCATGATGTACTGCTTGGCGAACACCAGGTAATCGATGATCGAACTGGCGTCAGTCCAGGTGCGGAACAGGTAATTGCCCTTGAAGAAACTGTTGTGGCCATAGCAAGCGTGGGCCACCACCAGCGCCTGCATGCAGATGGTGTTTTCTTCCATCAAATAGGCGATGCACGGATCCGAGTTGATTACGATCTCGTACGCCAGGCCCATCTGCCCGCGACTGTAGGATTTTTCTGTGCTGAGGAAGTGTTTGCCGTAGGACCAATGGTGGTAACCCAGCGGCATGCCCACCGAGGCATAGGCGTCCATCATCTGCTCGGCGGTGATCACTTCGATCTGGTTGGGATAGGTGTCCAGCGCATAGCCGGCCGCGATACGGGCGATTTCGCGGTCGTAGGTCTGGATCAGCTCGAACGTCCATTCGGAGCCGGTGGAAATGGGTTGGCGCTTCTGCTCTTTGGCGGTCATGTCACTAACCTGCGCTGGAAGAGTTCACGGAAGACCGGATAGATATCCCCGGCCGAGACCAGTTGCTGCTGGGCAAAAGTGTCAGAAAAGGCGTCGGCGATGCGTTCGTACTCGTACCACAAGGCCTGATGTTCGCGCGGGGTGATCTCCACGTAAGTGTAATACTGCACAAACGGCATGATCTGGTTGATGAGGATGTCGCGGCAGATCGGTGAATCGTCGTTCCAGTTGTCACCGTCGGAAGCCTGCGCCGCGTAGATGTTCCACTCGTTGCTTGGATAACGCTCGGCCATGATCTCTTGCATCAGTTTCAACGCACTGGAAACGATGGTGCCGCCGGTTTCCCGTGAATAGAAAAACTCTTCTTCGTCGACTTCGCGTGCACTGGTGTGGTGGCGGATGAACACCACGTCGATCTTGTCGTAGTTCCGCTTGAGGAACAGGTACAGCAGGATGAAGAAGCGTTTGGCGATGTCTTTGGTCGCCTGGGTCATCGAGCCGGAAACGTCCATCAGGCAGAACATCACGGCTTTCGAGCTGGGGTTGGGTTGCTTGATCAGCAGGTTGTATTTCAAGTCGAAGGTGTCGAGGAACGGCACGCGATGAATGCGCGCACTGAGTTTCTCTATTTCTGCTTCAAGTTCCTGAATATCGCCGAAGTTGTCCGGCTCTTCGCGTTTCAGTCGTTCAAGTTCTTCTTTCGCCTCACGCAGTTTTGCCCGGCTGCTGCCAGATAAAGCGATGCGCCGCGCGTGCGCCGATCGCAGTGTGCGGATGATGTTGATGCGTGACGGGTTACCTTCGTTGCTGATCCCGGCACGTACGGTTTTGAAGGTGTCGGTGCCGCTGAGGTTGCGTTTGACCAAGTTCGGCAACTCCAGGTCTTCGAACATGAATTCGAGAAATTCTTCCTGAGTGATCTGGAAGACGAACTCGTCCATGCCCTCGCCGGAATTACCGGCCTTGCCCGGACCGCGTCCGCCGCCACCGCCCGGTGGCCGAGCAATGTGTTCGCCGGCGGTGAATTCCTTGTTACCGGGATGAACCACGGTCTGCTTGCCGCCGCGGCCGTGGTGAAGCACCGGTTCGTCAATGTCGCGACCGGGAATACTGATCTGTTCGCCGTGTTCCATATCGGTAATGGAGCGCCGGCTGACCGCCTCTTCGACAGCCTTTTTGATGTGGTCACGGTAACGCCGCAGGAAACGCTGGCGGTTTACCGTGCTCTTGTTCTTGCCATTCAGACGTCGGTCGATCACATAACTCATAGGAAGCCCTCCGGGCAGCTTCAAGTTGTGAGCTTCAAGCTGCAAGCAAAAGCAGGTTCCCGGGCATCAGTGGGTTACGCGCTTTGTTCTTGCAGCTTGTAGCTAGAAGCTTGCAGCTGCTTCACTGCGACTTCCGTACCCGCAGGTACCATTCGGAAAGAAGCCGTACCTGTTTGTCGGTGTAGCCGCGCTCGACCATTCGAGTGACGAAGTCGTTGTGCTTTTGCTGATCCTCCTTGCTGGCCTTGGCGTTGAAGCTGATGACCGGCAGCAGATCCTCGGTGTTCGAGAACATTTTCTTCTCGATGACCACGCGCAGTTTTTCGTAGCTGAGCCAGGTCGGGTTCTTGCCGTTGTTGTTGGCTCGGGCGCGCAACACGAAGTTGACGATCTCGTTGCGGAAATCCTTCGGATTGCTGATGCCGGCCGGTTTCTCGATTTTCTCCAGTTCTTCGTTCAGGGCGACGCGGTTGAGGATCTCGCCGGTTTCCGGATCGCGATATTCCTGATCCTGAATCCAGAAGTCCGCATACAGCACGTAGCGGTCGAAGATGTTCTGACCGTACTCGCTGTAAGACTCGAGGTAGGCGGTCTGGATTTCCTTACCGATGAATTCGATATAACGCGGTGCCAGGTACTCTTTCAGATAGCGCAGATACCGCTCGCGGGTTTCGGCCTGGAATTGTTCCTGTTCGATCTGCTGTTCCAGCACATAGAGCAGGTGCACAGGGTTGGCAGCGATTTCATGCGGATCGAAGTTGAATACCTTGGACAGGATCTTGAACGCAAAGCGGGTCGACAGACCGTTCATGCCCTCATCAACGCCTGCCGAGTCGCGGTATTCCTGAATCGACTTGGCTTTCGGATCGGTGTCTTTGAGATTTTCACCGTCGTAGACGCGCATCTTCGAATAGATGTTGGAGTTTTCCGGCTCCTTGAGGCGTGACAGCACCGTGAACTGCGCCAGCATTTTCAAGGTGTCGGGCGCGCAATGCGCTTTGGCCAGGGAGCTGTTGAACAGCAGTTTGTCGTAGATCTTCACTTCGTCGCTGACGCGCAGGCAATACGGCACTTTGACGATGTAGATCCGGTCGATGAACGCTTCGTTGTTCTTGTTGTTGCGGAAGGTGTGCCACTCCGATTCGTTGGAGTGAGCGAGCAGGATCCCGGTAAACGGAATCGCGCCGAGGCCTTCGGTACTGTTGTAGTTGCCTTCCTGGGTCGCAGTCAGCAGTGGGTGCAGCACCTTGATCGGTGCCTTGAACATTTCGACGAATTCCATCAGGCCCTGGTTGGCCCGGCACAGCGCACCGGAGTAGCTGTAGGCGTCGGCGTCGTTCTGTGGGTATTCCTCGAGTTTGCGGATGTCGACTTTACCGACCAGTGCGGAAATGTCCTGGTTGTTCTCGTCGCCCGGTTCGGTCTTGGCCACGGCGATCTGGTTGAGGATCGACGGGTACAGTTTGACCACGCGGAACTGGCTGATGTCGCCGCCGAATTCGGCCAGGCGTTTGGTCGCCCATGGCGACATGATGGTGTTCAGGTAGCGCCGTGGAATGCCGAAATCTTCTTCGAGGATCGCGCCATCTTCGGTGGCGTTGAACAGACCCAAAGGAGATTCGAATACCGGCGAGCCCTTGATCGCGTAGAAGGGCACTTTCTCGATCAGCTGTTTCAGCTTTTCGGCCAAGGACGATTTACCGCCGCCGACGGGGCCGAGCAGATAAAGGATTTGTTTCTTCTCTTCCAGGCCTTGGGCGGCGTGGCGGAAATACGAAACGATCTGATCGATGCATTCTTCCATCCCGTGGAAGTCTTCAAAGGCCGGATAGCGACGGATCACCTTGTTGGAGAAGATGCGTGACAGCCTCGAGTTGGTCGAGGTGTCGAGCAGTTCCGGTTCACCGATGGCCAGCAATAGACGCTCGGCGGCGGAAACGTAAGCGCTACGGTCTTTCTTGCACAGCTCCAGGTACTCTTGCAGCGAGAGTTCTTCCTGGCGTGTGGACTCGAAGCGTTGTTGGAAGTGGCTAAAGATACTCATGACGTCACCTCGCTCGATACGTGGAGCCGACGCCGGATCACTCAGTCGATGCTGGCAAACAACCGTTTTGGCGGCTGTTTGTTTACCCCCCAGAACACTTCCACGATCGACAATCGCGAAAGTCACTCCCGATGACCCGTGCGCCGGTGTACCGGCTCTCCCCTGTTTTGGATGGCCTGGGCTTAAGGATAGTTGGGAATTCGGGAGGTAAAGGCGAGATACGTAATTAGTTGTGGCAAGACCGTTCGTCTGCCCGCGCAGGCCCACGGCAGCCGGGGCCTGCGCGTGACAAAAAAATTATTCGGCGGTGCCTTGGGCCGTTTCCGCAGGATACGTCGTACGCCACAGCTCAAAGCCGCCGTCCATGCTGTAGACGTCGGAAAAGCCTTGGCTGATCAGGTAGGCCGCAGCGCCCTGGCTGGAATTGCCGTGGTAGCAGACGACCACGGTCGGTGCATCGAGGTCAGCGCCTTGAATGAAGGCGTGCAGGGAATGATTGTCCAGATGCTTCGAGCCGCTGATGTGCAGGGCAGCGAAAGTCGCCGGGTCGCGAACGTCGACCACGACAGCACCTTGCTCACGCAGGGCCTGGGCCTGCTCCGGGGGGATTCGTTTGAATTCGCTCATGGCGGGTTCCTGTTGCTCGGCTGAATGCGCAGTCTAACGCGGTGCGTTGGCTGGCGAAGTTTCGGGGATAAGTGGTGCGACCGTGGGGGCGAGGCCGCCATGTTCATCGCATTTGCACGACAGGCGTTCACCGCTGTCGACGTTCATCAGGGTCAGGCTGCCGCCCCAGACACAACCGGTATCCAGTGCCGAGATGCCTGGCTCGTGGATATTGCCTTCAAGGGCCGCCCAGTGGCCGAAGATGATCCTCAGGCCTTTGGTCTTGCGCTCCTTGTGCTGGAACCACGGTTTGTAACCCGCTGGCGCGCTGTCGAGACCTTCCTTGCTCTTGAGGTCGAGTTTGCCTTCGGCGGTGCAGAAACGCATGCGCGTGAAATAGTTGGTGATCACGCGCAGGCGCGTCACGCCTTTGAGGTCGTTGTCCCATTTCGCCGGCTCGTTGCCGTACATGCCGTCGAGAAAGGCAGGCAACAGATTGTCGTCGCGCAGCGCTGTTTCGACTTCGTCCGCGCACTTCAAGGCGCGGCGCAGTGACCATTGCGGCGGAATGCCGGCGTGGACCATGGCGACATCGCGCTGCTCGTCGTAGTGCATGAGTTTTTGCTGGCGTACCCACTCAAGCAGTTCGGCGCAGTCTGGCGCCTCAAGAATCTCGCGCAAGGTGTCGGACTTCTTCAGTCGCTCGATGTTTTTCGCCGCGGCCAGCAGATGCAGGTCATGGTTGCCCAGCACGCAGACCAGCGATTCACGCATGCCGTAGAGAAAGCGCAGGGTTTCCAGCGACTGCGGCCCACGGTTGACCAGATCACCCACCAGCCACAGCCGATCAAGCGTCGGATCGAATGCGACTTGCTTGAGCAGGCACTTGAGCGGCTCGAGGCAGCCTTGCAGGTCGCCAACGGCATACGTCGCCATCAGTGCAGGGCTCCGGGCACCGCCAGGCGGAAAGGTTTGATGATGGCGTCGAAATGTTTGCCGTCAGTGGCGACCATTTCATAGGTGCCCTGCATGGTGCCAACCTTGGTGGTCATTACCGTGCCGCTGCTGTAGGTGTGGCTCTGGCCGGCATCGATCAACGGTTGCTGACCCACTACGCCTGCACCACGCACTTCTTCGACATGGCCATCACCGTCGGTGATCACCCAGTGCCGCGACATCAGGCGTGCGGGTTGCTCGCCGTTATTCTGCACGGTGATGGTGTAGGCGAAGGCGAAGCGGTCGTGCTCGGGTTGCGATTGGTCTGCCAGATAGTGGGTGACGACGCTGACATCGACCTGGTAACGGGAATCGGACATGCAAGAGGCCTTAAACGAAGCGGAACGCGGGGCGTAGCTGATGGGGAATCAGTCTAGGCAAGTATCGGGCAGTAAACCAGAGTGGCGTCCTGCCCGATAGCGTTCATCGTTTGTCAGTCGGCGGCGGGGGAGGCCGGGACCTGGATCGCGAGCTGGTCAGCCAGGCGTACGAACGCGGCCAGGTCCAGTTGCTCCGGACGCAGGCTGCCATCGACGCCGGCGGCTTCGATCTCGGCATTGCTGAGCAATTGCTTGAGGGTGTTGCGCAGGGTCTTGCGACGCTGGTTGAACGCTTCGCGCACAACCCGCTCGAGCAACTTGTGATCCTTGGCCGGGTGCGGCAGCACGGCGTGCGGCACCAGACGAACGATCGCCGAATCGACTTTTGGCGGCGGGTTGAACGCGCCCGGGCCAACATTGAACAGATGTTCTACGCGACAGTGGTACTGAACCATGATCGACAGACGACCCCAGTCACCGCCGCCAGGGCCCGCGGCCAGACGCTCGACCACTTCTTTCTGCAGCATGAAGTGCATGTCGCGAATGATGCCGGCGTTGTTCAGCAGGTGAAAAATCAGCGGCGTCGAGATGTTGTACGGCAGGTTACCGACCACCCGCAGGCTGTTCGGCGCGGCGTTGAGCGTGTTGAAGTCGAACTTCAGTGCATCGCCCTGGTGCAGGTTGAAGTTGCTCTTGCCGGCAAACTGCTGGTTGAGGATCGGGATCAGATCCTTGTCCAGTTCCACCACGTCGAGCTGCCCGCCGGAGTTGAGCAGGCCGGCGGTCAGCGCGCCTTGGCCCGGGCCGATTTCCAGCAGGCGATCGTCAGGCTTGGCGCTGATGGAGCGCAGGATGCGGTCGATAACGCCGGCATCGTGCAGGAAGTTCTGGCCAAAGCGTTTGCGCGCCTTGTGTTGGTATTGCTCGGTCATAAACGGGTCTCGGCCATCTGGTAGGCGGTTTCCAGGGCGACTTGCAGGCTGCCGGTGTCGATCTTGCCGCTGCCGGCCAGATCCAGGGCAGTGCCGTGGTCGACCGATGTGCGGATGATCGGCAGGCCCAGGGTCACGTTGACCGCGGCGCCAAAGCCTTTGTACTTAAGCACAGGCAAGCCCTGGTCGTGGTACATCGCCAGCACTGCGTCGCAGTGCTCCAGATATTTGGGGGTAAACAGAGTGTCGGCAGGCAGCGGGCCACGAAGGTCCATGCCCTCGCCGCGCAGGCGCTCTAATGTCGGTTCAATGATGTCGATTTCTTCATGGCCCAGGTGTCCGCCTTCACCGGCGTGCGGGTTGAGCCCGCAGACCAGGATGCGTGGCTGGGCGATGCCGAATTTGTGTTGCAGGTCGCTGTGCAGAATTCGTGTGACCCGTTCCAGCCGCTCTGGCGTGATCGCATCGGCGATGTCGCGCAGGGGCAGATGAGTGGTGACCAGCGCCACACGCAAACCGCGCGTTGCCAGCATCATCACTACCTGTGCGGTATGGGTCAGGTCTGCGAGAAATTCCGTGTGCCCGGAGAACGCGATGCCCGATTCGTTGATCACGCCTTTGTGTACCGGGGCGGTGATCATCCCGGCGAAGTCGCCGTTGAGGCAGCCGTTACCGGCACGGGTCAGGGTTTCGAGGACGAACGCGGCGTTGGCCTTGTCCAGTTGCCCGGCAACCACGGGGGCGCTGAGCGGTGTATCCCAGACATACAGGCTGCCCGCGGGCGCCGGAGCGTCGGGCCAGTGATTCGGGCCGACATCCAGCAAGTTGACGGCCAGCCCCAGCTGCGCGGCCCGCTCGATGAGCAGGTCGCGGCTGGTGATGGCAATCAGGGGATGTGGCTGGGCTTGCGAGGCGAGCAGCAGGCACAGGTCGGGACCGATGCCGGCTGGTTCGCCGGGTGTCAGCGCGAAACGCTTGGGTTTCACTGCGCTGCCTGGTCTGCACCAGGGAGTTTGATCTCTACGTACGCTTCGTCACGGATCTGACGCAGCCAGGTTTGCAGCTCTTCGTCGTATTTGCGGTTACGCAGTACGGTCATTGCTTGCTGCTCGCGGGCCTGTTCAGTGCTGTCAGTGGCGCGACGGCCAAGGACTTCCAGAACGTGCCAGCCGTATTGGGTCTGGAATGGCTTGGACAGCTGACCTTGTGGGGTATTGGCCATCACTTCGCGGAACTCCGGAACCAGTGCGTTCGGGTCGATCCAGTTCAGGTCACCGCCATTGAGCGCAGAACCCGGGTCTTCGGAGTAGCTCTTCGCCAGGGTGGCGAAATCTTCACCGGCGACGATGCGTTCATACAGCGATTGCACGAGGGCCTTGGTCTTGGCTTCGTCGCGAATCGGGCTTGGCTTGACCAGGATGTGGCGCACATGCACTTCATCACGGGTCTGGGTCTCGCCGCCACGCTTGGCCAGCAGCTTGAGGATGATGAAACCACCCGGTGTGCGCGCTGGCTGAGTCACGTCGCCGACAGCCATGCTGCTCAGCTCGCGATCGAAGGGAGGTGGCAGTTGCGCGGCTTTACGCCAGCCCATGTCGCCGCCTTCGAGTGCGTTGTCGCTGCCGGATTTGGCAACTGCCATCTGGCCGAAGTCAGCACCTTGCTTGAGCTGCTGGTAAACCTCCATCGCCTGGCGTGCGGCGTTCTGAATCGCTTCAGAACTGGCGCTTTCCGGGGTAGGAATCAGGATGTTGGCCAGGTGCAACTCTTCGGACAGTTGCATTTTGCCCAGGTCAGAGGCGAGGAAGTTTTTCACTTCCTGCTCGGACACCTGGATGCGCTCTGCCACACGGCGCTGACGTACACGGCTGATGACCATTTCGCGACGGATCTGGTCACGGGCGTCGTCGTAAGACAGACCGTCATGAGCCAGAGCGGCGCGGAATTGATCCACAGTCATGTTGTTGCGCTGGGCAATGGTGCCGACAGCCTGGTTCAGTTCTTCATCGGTGATGCGGATGCCGGAACGTTCGCCGATCTGCAGTTGCAGGTTTTCGACGATCAGGCGCTCAAGCACCTGTTGGTCCAGCACGCCTGGAGGCGGCAAACCGCCGCCACGCTTGGCGATGGTCTGCTGAACTTCGTGGACACGCTGGTCCAGTTGGCTTTGCATGACCACGTCGTTGTCGACGATCGCTACCACTTTATCGATGGACTGTACTGCGGCGTTGGCCGCAGTACCCAGGAACAGCGCGCCCAGCATCAGCGGGCGCAGACAATCAGAAAGCTTGGTCTTCACGTTGACGATAACCTTGGATGCCTTTGTCGAGGAAGCTCTCTACCTTGGCGCCAGTGAGGCCGCCGAGTCCCTTCAGAACAATTTGGAGGAAGACGCCGTGGTCGCCTTTTTCGTTTTCCGGGGCGTTCTGACTGAATTCGTCATAGCTGACCCAGTAACGGTTGATCAGGCGCAGTTTCCAGCAGCAGTTGTCGTATTCGAAACCACCGAAGGCTTCCAGCGTACGGTTGCGGTTGTAGTCGTACTGCCAGCGGCTGATCGCGCTCCACTGTGGAACGATCGGCCAGATGACCGAGAAGTCATGCTGCTGGATCTTGTAGTAGTCCTTCACATAGCCAGGCTGGCCCGGGGTGCCGTAATCGCCACCGCCCACAGCCCACTTACCGGTGTTCTGGTCGTAGCGGACCTGATCGTTGCGATAGCGATAACCGGCGTTGATAACCTTGTTCGGGTTGTCTTCAGGCTGGTAGTGGAACATCGCACTGCCGGAACGCGGGCTGCGGCTGTCCGGGTCCCAGTTGTAGTCGGCAGTGGTGCGCCAATCGCGGTTCCAGCGGTATTCGTATTCCAGCGCATACGGCGAAACGTTGGCATGCGCATCGTCACGGGTCTTGGCATCGATACCTGGCAGTTGGACTTCACGATCCTTGAAGTACAGGGCCTGGCCGACGCTGATACGTTGACGCTCGAAACCGTTGTCTTCGATCCAACGGCTGGTTACACCCAGCGACAGTTTGTTCTCGTCACCGACACGGTCGGCACCAGAGAAACGGTTGTCACGGAACAGCGAGGCGTAGTTGAAGGTGTATTCGCTGGTGTCGAACACCGGAATGTCTTCTTGATCCACCTCAGGAACATAGAGGTAGAACAGGCGTGGTTCCAGGGTCTGACGGTAGTTCTTGCCGAAGAACGACGTGTTGCGGTCGAAGTACAGGCCGCTGTCGATGCTGGCGATCGGTACGCCACGGTTCTGGTTGCTGTCGAACTTGCCGTTGAGCTTCTGCTGCTCGGCGGTCATCGCATCAATCTGCGATTTGCCTTTGCCGTCCAGATCCAGTTGGTACTGGGTGTACTGATACTTGAGCGACGGCTTGAGGAAGCCATAAGTCCAGTTCATCGGCAGGCTGACGCCCGGCTTCAGGTTCAGACGATCGCCGTTGGCACGGGCCAGGCCTTGGACGTTGTTGTCCAGGCGCGACTCGACAGTGCCGTCCTCATTGGTGAAGTTGCCGTTTTCCAGATCGCGGTCAAAGCGGACCAGCTCGGTCTCGTAATCGAAATTCAGACCTTCCGGGTGATACGGCAGCTGACCATTGAAGGTGATCTGCGGCAGACGATCGTACGGTGTGATGTTCGACACGGTGGCCAGTTGATACGCCTGGGCGTTCAAGCGAGCGGTGTAACTGTCGCCGCGATAGGTGACCGAGCCTTGCTGGTTCACGAAGTCGGCGCTCTTCACCCCGATCTGATCAGTGGTCAGATCCTGGAAGTAGTACGGATCGCTGATCTTGGTGTAGTCAACCTGGGTCATCACACGGGAGTCGAGACCGCCCTTGTGCTGCCAGTTGTACATGTAGCGGTTTTTTTCGTAGTCGGTCTGCTTGCTGCGATCGGTATTGTCGTCGTTCAGGTACGCGGCGCCGAACTGACCTTCGCTCGATTTGGTCAGGTAACGGAACTCGCCTTCTACCATCATGCCGCGCTTGCTCATGTAACGCGGGTACAACGTGGCATCGTAGTTCGGCGCCAGGTTGAAGTAGTACGGCGTAACCAGCATGAAGCCGGTATCGCTGCCGCTGCCGATGGTCGGCGGCAGGAAGCCCGACTGGCGACGATCATCGATCGGGAAGTAGATGTAAGGCGTGTACAGAATCGGGATGTCTTTTACGCGCAGCGTCACGTTGGTCGCGGTACCGAAGCCGGTGGCCGGGTTCAAGGTGATGTTGTTGCCCTTGAGCTGCCAGGCGTTGCTGTTCGGTTCGCACGTGGTGTACGTGCCGTCCTTCAAGCGGATGATCGCGTTTTCGGCACGCTTGGCGTACAGCGCATTACCGCGGATGCGTGATTTGTGCATCACGTATTCGGCGTTGTCGACCTTGGCTTCACCGGTGTCGAGCTGAACGTCAGCGTGGTCGCCGACGATCAGTGCGCCGTTGTCACGGATGCGCACGTCGCCACTGAGTTCGGCGCGGCTCTCGGCCTGATACAGGCTCGCCTCGTCGGATTCGACCTGCATGCTGCCCTGACGCAGGACGACATCACCGGCCAGCGTACCGACTTGATCATCGGTGTTATAGCGCGAGGCTTTTGCGCCGATAAAGGTCGGAGCATCGCTTTTGTTCGTCTTGTCATTCATGCCAGGACGAATCGGTTCGATATAGGCACCAGAGCAGTACGGACCGGTCTCGGCCAATTGGGCGGCGGTGAGCTTCTCGCGCGGAACCCAGTCGAGGTGACTGAAGTCTTCGCTACGGGATTTCAGGCCGCGGCCTTTGGCTTCGGTGACCAGTGCCGTTTTAGGGGCTGTGTCGGCAGTCGAACCGTTCTCGCTCGCCGCTTCGCCGGTGGCACTGACGGCACTGCCGTCATGCACTGGACGTGGCGGCAACGCAGCAGCGGTTGATTTGGGCGCACAGGCCCAACCACCCGAAGCCGAGACGGAGCAGTCATACTGCTCGGCGGCAACAACGAATTGACTGGCCAGAGGTTGCATAGCCAGCAGACTGCCGGTTACCAACAACGGAAATTTTTTACGAAACGCGGGGGATTTCAATGCCATCTTATTAGTCCGGGCTTCCTGCGTGCCATCTGCCCGCGGTGTGGGCCGCACGCCTCTCGATGGTCTGAAAAAGATGCTGGATAATAAAGCATGACCCGCTTGACGGCTAGCGCCGTCGGAGACCCTTGCAATGCCTGACCAAGATGTACGCTTGCAACACCTGAAAGTTTGGCTCGATGAGCAGTTGGCAAACCTGTTTGCAGATCAGGGCTGGGGCGCTGTGCCCCCGGCCACGTTGACCGCGGCCAGTAGCGACGCGAGTTTCCGCCGCTACTTCCGTTGGGAAGGCGCTGGTCGCAGCTTCGTCGTGATGGATGCGCCGCCGCCCCAGGAAAACTGCAAACCGTTCGTGGATATCGCGTTTTTGCTGGCGAAATCCGGAATTAATGTGCCGAAAATTTATGCCGAAGACCTCGAACGCGGTTTTCTTTTGCTCAATGACCTGGGCAACAAGACCTATCTCGACGTGATCGATGGCGAAAATGCCGATGCGTTATTCGACGATGCCATGAAAGCATTGCTGGCTTTTCAGCAGTTGCCGATGGTTGCGCCGCTGCCGAGTTACGACGTCGCATTGCTGCGCCGTGAGCTGGAACTGTTCCCTGAGTGGTACGTGAAGCGTGAACTGGGCGTCGAATTCAATTCGACTCAGCAACAACAGTGGCAGCGGATCAGCGACCTGTTGATCGACAGCGCCCTGGCTCAGCCCAAAGTGCTGGTGCACCGCGACTACATGCCGCGCAACCTGATGCTCAGCGAGCCGAACCCTGGCGTGCTGGATTTCCAGGACGCGGTCTACGGCCCGGTGACCTACGACGTCACCTGCCTGTTCAAGGACGCCTTCCTCAGCTGGCCGGAAGAGCGCGTGCGTGGCTGGCTGGAAAACTATTGGCAGCAAGCTTCGGCGCTGAACATTCCGGTACACCCGGACTTTGAGGACTTCCTGCGTGCCAGCGACCTGATGGGCGTGCAGCGCCACCTGAAAGTCATCGGCATTTTTGCGCGCATCTGCCATCGCGACGGCAAACCGCGCTATCTGGCCGATGTGCCGCGCTTCTTCTCTTATATAGAAGCAGTGATCGCGCGTCGTCCGGAGCTGGCGGAGCTGCAAGCGTTGTTCACCAGCCTGCGGGGTGGAGCAACAGCATGAAGGCAATGATTCTGGCGGCAGGCAAAGGCGAGCGCATGCGCCCGCTGACCCTGACCACCCCGAAACCGCTGGTGCGTGCCGGCGGCGTGCCCCTGATCGAATATCACCTGCGCGCGCTCGCGGCCGCAGGGTTTGACGAGATCGTGATCAACCATGCCTGGCTCGGCCAGCAGATCGAGGATTATCTGGGCGACGGTTCGCAGTTTGGCGTGAGCATTCAGTACTCGCCGGAAGGCGAGCCGCTGGAAACCGGCGGCGGGATTTTCCGTGCGCTGCCGTTGCTTGGCGACGACGCATTCCTGGTGGTCAACGGTGATATCTGGACGGATTACGACTTCAGTGTGCTGCACCAACCGATCAACGGTCTGGCGCATCTGGTGCTGGCGGACAACCCGGCGCATCACCCGACTGGCGACTTTTCCCTGGTCGACGGTCAGGTGATTGATGGCCAGGCAGATGCTGCGACCCTGACCTACAGCGGCATCGCCGTGCTTCATCCGCAATTGTTCGACGGCTGCAGCGACGGTGCTTTCAAACTGGCCCCGCTGCTGCGCCAAGCCATGGCGCAAGGCGAGGTCAGCGGCGAACGCTTGAAAGGTCACTGGGTCGATGTCGGTACCCACGAGCGCCTGGCTGAAGCCGAAACCTTGATAGAAGCGAGTCGCTGAGATGTTGTGGCCAGGGACTCTGATTGGAGCCGGTGCGGGTTTTGCGATTGCCAGCATTCCGGGGGCCATGCTTGGTGCTTTGTTGGGACAGGCGCTGGATCGGCGTCTGCACTTGCAGAGCTGGGGGCATTTGCGCGAGAAGCTCGGCGGTCGGCCGATGCTGCGCAACGACGAATTGTTGTTTGTGTTGCTTGGGCGTCTGGCCAAGAGCGATGGCCGTGTCACCGACGGGCATATTCACCAGGCGCGCAACGAAATGCGCGCGCTGGAGATGAGTGAGCCGGCGACGCGTCGGGCGATTGCCGCGTTCAACCGTGGCAAGTCTGGTAGCGATAATCTGCGTGGTTATCTGAAACGCCTGAGTGCGCAGCCGCACGCGTCCGAAGGAGTTTTGCGTGCTTGCTGGCGGATGGTCTGGGCCGATGGCCGCGCGGGCGTCAGTGAGCGTGAATTGTTGGCGCAATGGGGCAAATGGCTGGGCTGGACGACGCATCAGGTGCAGGCGTTGGCCAGTGATTACGAGCCCGGCAAGCGACCGATTGTCAGCGCGGCGGTGAGTTATCAGGAAGCGATGCGTTTGCTCGGTGTTTCAGCCAATAGCGAACCGGCGCAGATCAAACGCGCATACCGGCGGCTGCTGAGTCGGCATCATCCGGACAAGATTGCCGGCACGGGGGCGACGGCGGCGCAGGTGCGTGAAGCGACCGAGCGAACGCGTGAATTGCACAATGCGTATACGTTGATTCGCGAGCGACGCGATTTTCGCTGACCGTTGAAGATCAAAAGATCGCAGCCTTCGGCAGCGCCTACCTTGGAATACGTTTCCTGTAGGAGCTGCCGAAGGCTGCGATCTTTTTGCTTTATCAGTCCGTGATCTGTGGATTCAACCAGCCGCGCACCCGACGGTACAACTGTTCCTGCTCAGCCTTCTTGTCCGGCAACACCTGCAACGCCACCTGGCTGAACGCCGACGTCTTCAAACGCTTGCTGGCCTGCATGCGCTCCAGCGCGGCATTGCGATCCAGTGCCTTGTCCATGTAGAAAATATCCGCCGTCGGCAATTTCAGCGTCGGCGTCAACTCGGCCAGTGCCGGTTTGGCCTTGGCCGGTGTCTGCGCATCGACCATCACAAACTTCGCCACCTGCGCGGTCTGTTTCTCGCTCAAATAACGCGCCGCCCAATAAGCACCGGTGCCATGACCGAGCACGACAATGCTGCGCGCGCCCTGTTGTTCGGCGTAGGCAATGGCCGCGTCGATGCGCGTGAAGATTCGCTCGCCGTCTGCCTTTTCCTGTTCTTCCACGGTCTCGGCGACGACTTGATCGGCGACCTCGGCTTCACCGCCCGCGGCCTGCTCGATCGGTTGTGCGGTGGTGGCATCCTTGCTGCCGGTCTCCGGCGCTTTCGGCGCGGCGACGGGCTCGATTACGCGCGGTGCGATCGCATCGCTTTGCAGATCAGGCAGGCTGATACTCAGGCTGCTCCACTCGGCGTCGGGCAGTTTCTGCCGCAACGGGCCGATTGCCTGAGGCCAGTCAGCGGTTTCGCCGGCGCCGGGGATAATAATGACCGCACCTTTGGGTTCAGCCGTGTTGGCGTTTTTCCACAGCGCGAGGAAGGTGTCGCCGCCAGCCTGCAACTGTTGCTGCTCTTGCGCCGGAACCGTACGGCCGAGTGCGGCGGCTTCTTCCTGACTACGCTCAAGCAGTGGCTGGCGTTCGAGCGGTTTTTCTTCGGCGGGTTTTTCTGCCGTGGCGGCAGGCGCCGGATCGGCGGCTTCGACGGAAAACGCACAAGGCAGGATCAGCGACAGGCACAATGCTGGCATTGCCAGGCGGTAAACAGAGGGCATCGGTTATTCCAGGCCAGAAAGTATCCCGGCAGCCTAATGGGTTGGTCAGAATTTGTCAGTGTATGAGACTTCAATGAAGCGATTTTGCTGCCTGTGGGTTATCGGCTGTTTGTGGTTTCCCTTGATGGGCTGGGCAGCGCCTGCGCCGCCGACACCGTTTGCACAATTGTCGCCGAGCCAGCAGCAATGGCTCGCGCAACACCATGAATTGCGCGTCGGTCTGGTCTTGCAGGCGCCGTTTGCGCAATACGACCGGCGTTTGCAGAAGCTGTCCGGGGCCAACGTCGAACTGATGAAAGCATTGGCCAGGGTGCTCAATGTCGAACTGAGCTGGCGCAACTTTCAAGACCTCGCGCAACTCGAAGCAGCGGTGCGCGAGGGCGAAATCGACATCGCCCCGGGCCTGATGCAAACCCCGGGCGCGCTGCGTCTCTGGCAATTTTCCGATCCGTATATGCGCGTGCCGCAACTGGTGGTCAGCGACCAGAAAGCCAGCGGCACGATCGATCTGGAAAAACTCGACGGCCAGACCCGCGTCGCCGTGCGCATGCCCAGCACCACCGCCGATTATCTGCGGGGCAACTATCCCCATCTCAACCTGCAAGGCGTGCCGCTCGAACGTCAGGCGCTGCAATTGTTGCTGAGTCAGCAGGCGTCTTATGCGGTAGTCGATGAGGCGCAACTCGGTCGATTGTCAGCAGAGCCAGAGTTCGCCGAGCTGGTGGTGGTCGGTGATATCGGGTTGCCGCAATTGTTGCGGGTCGCCTCGCGTCGGGACTGGCCGGAGCTGGCCGGTATTGTTCAAAGCGCTTTGCGCGCGATCCCGGCGAAAGATCTGGAGCGCCTGCACAATCAATGGCTGCAGCCGAAATACCCGCGACTGTCGGAGTCGCCGGGTTTCTGGCAGAACCTCAGCCTGTTGTTTGCGGTGATGCTGCTCAGTTGCGTGGCGATCGTGTTCTGGCAGCGGCGCCAACAGCACAGCCTCGAACAGCGCCTGCTCGCCGCCCGCGAAGACATCGCTTTGCGCGCCGCCAGCGAAGAAGCGCTAAGGCTGACGCAGTTTTCCATCGATCAAAGCACCGTTGGCATCCTCTGGGTCAATTGGGACAGCCATGTGCGCTACGCCAATCGTGCGGCAGAGAACATGCTCGGTTACTCCGCAGGCGGATTGATCGAGCGGCCGTTGATCGACTTCGAACCGGGTCTGCACATGGATCGCTGGCTCAACCTGTGGAAGCGTGCGCGGGCCAGTGAAGAAGGGCCGCTGAGTTTTGAAACCAGTTGCGTGCGCGCTGACGGCAGTATTTTGCCGGCGGATGTTTCGCTGAGCTTTTTGCGTTTTCGTGACAGTGAGTATCTGGTGGTTTACCTGACTGACGTCACCGAGCGCCGTCGCGCCCTGGCCGCGTTGCAGGAAAGCGAGGCGCGGCTGCAAGGCATCGCCGCCAACGTGCCGGGGCTGGTGTTCCGTCTGGAGCGCGCGCCGGTGACCGGGCAGATCGACTTTGCCTACATCAGCGAAGGCAGCGAGAGCCTTGTCGGTTATGCCCCGGCCGTCATCGCCCATCGCGACATGGGCCTGCGCAGTCTGGTCCATCCGGACGACCGGGCCAGTTATCACCGCACCCAGGATCACGCGCTGGACACCGACAGCGACTGGTCGTGGCAGGGCAGAATCCTCACGCGGCAGGGCGAGCAGCGCTGGGCCGAGATCAAGGCAATCACCCGGCAACTGGAAGATGGCGCGTACGTCTGGGACGGCATCGTCTGGGACATCAGCGAAAGCAAACGCATCGAGCTGGAGCTGGCGGCGTCGCGAGAGCAACTGCGTGAACTGTCGGCGCACCTTGAGAGCGTGCGCGAAGAAGAGAAGGCGCGCATCGCCCGTGAAGTTCACGATGAGCTAGGGCAGATGCTCACGGTGCTGAAGCTGGAGACGTCGATGTGCGAACTGGCCTACGCGCAACTCGACCCCGGTCTGAACGAACGGCTGAACAGCATGAAGCGCCTGATCGCGCAGTTGTTCCAGCTGGTGCGGGATGTCGCGACGGCGTTGCGCCCACCGATTCTCGATGCCGGGATCGCGTCGGCGATCGAGTGGCAGGCGCGGCGATTTGAAGCGCGCACGCAGATTCCGTGTCTGGTGCAGGTGCCGGACAATCTGCCGGCGCTCAGTGATGCCAAGGCAATCGGGTTGTTCCGGATTTTGCAGGAGGCGCTGACCAACGTGATGCGTCATGCTCAGGCGCATACTGTGGAACTGACGCTGGAGCTTGCGGGGGATGAGTTGTGCCTGACGGTTGCCGATGATGGCGTAGGATTTGTCGCCGCCACGGGTAGGCCGACTTCGTTTGGTTTGGTCGGCATGCGCGAGCGGGTGTTGATCATGGGCGGGCGGTTGGTGCTGGAGAGTGAGCCGGGGGAGGGCACCAGTCTTAAAGTGTGGGTGCCTTTGGATCGCTAAAAGATCGTCCGATCGCGGCCCGAGCCTGCGGCAGCTCCTACAGGGGAATGCGATCAATGTAGGAGCTGCCGCAGGCTGCGATCTTTTGCCCTGAAAACAACAACCGAGGAGAGTGCAAGTGATCCGTGTTCTGGTAGCCGAAGACCACACCATCGTCCGCGAGGGCATCAAGCAGTTGATCGGCCTGGCCAAGGATCTGCAAGTGGTGGGCGAGGCGAGCAATGGCGAACAACTGCTGGAAACCCTGCGCCATGTTCCGTGTGAAGTGGTGCTGCTCGACATCTCCATGCCCGGGGTCAATGGTCTGGAGGCGATCCCGCGCATCCGCGCACTGAACAATCCACCGGCGATTCTGGTGCTGTCGATGCATGACGAAGCGCAGATGGCCGCGCGCGCGCTGAAGGTCGGCGCCGCCGGCTATGCGACCAAGGACAGCGATCCGGCGCTGCTGCTCACGGCGATCCGCAAAGTCGCGGCGGGTGGGCGCTACATTGATCCGGACCTGGCCGACCGCATGGTCTTCGAAGTCGGCCTGACCGATGCCCGGCCGCTGCATTCGCTATTGTCCGAACGCGAATTCTCGGTGTTCGAGCGCCTGGCCCAAGGCGCCAACGTCAACGACATCGCCCAGCAACTGGCGCTGAGCAGCAAAACCATCAGCACCCACAAGGCGCGGCTGATGCAAAAGCTCAACATCACCTCGCTGGCCGAACTGGTCAAATACGCGATGGAACACAAACTCCTCTAAACCCGTCCCCTGTAGGAGTTGCCGCAGGCTACGATCTTTTGATCCTGCTGTTTATAAGATCAAAAGATCGTCCGATCGCGGCCCGAGCCTTCGGCAGCTCCTACAGTAGACCGCGTGGGCATATCTGTGAGCGACAGGGGTTTTTGCTTGTTCTTGCGGCTCGCAGCTTGTCCCTTGTCACTGCCGTATCCGTTAGCGCCATCCTTGTAGGGCAATCCCTACCCCCAACCTTCCATCCGGCTGAGGCGATTCTCTCCTGCGTCCCGATTTGCGTGCCTGTCAGCAACCACTAGGCTTAATCCACAAGCAGTCATCAACAACAAAGGTGTGGGTATGAGCCAGGTCGATACAAACGCAGGGGCCAGTGATGTGCTGGTCAGCTTTCGTGGAGTGCAGAAGAGCTACGACGGCGAGAACCTGATCGTCAAAGACCTCAACCTGGACATTCGCAAAGGCGAATTTCTCACCCTGCTCGGGCCGTCCGGTTCCGGCAAGACAACCAGCCTGATGATGCTCGCCGGGTTCGAAACACCGACCGCCGGCGAAATTCTGTTGGCCGGGCGCTCGATCAATAACGTGCCGCCGCACAAGCGCGACATCGGCATGGTGTTTCAGAACTACGCGCTGTTCCCGCACATGACCGTCGCTGAAAACCTCGCCTTCCCGCTGAGCGTGCGTGGCCTGAACAAAAGCGACGTCAGTGACCGCGTGAAGAAAGTTCTCAGCATGGTTCAGCTCGACGCATTCGCCTCACGCTACCCGGCGCAATTGTCCGGTGGTCAACAGCAACGTGTGGCATTGGCGCGCGCGTTGGTGTTCGAACCGCAACTGGTGCTGATGGACGAACCCCTCGGTGCCCTCGATAAACAATTGCGTGAACACATGCAGATGGAAATCAAACACCTGCACCAGCGCCTCGGTGTGACCGTGGTCTACGTGACCCACGATCAGGGTGAAGCGCTGACCATGTCTGACCGCGTCGCGGTATTCCATCAAGGCGAAATCCAGCAGATCGCCCCGCCGCGCACGCTTTACGAAGAACCGAAAAACACCTTCGTCGCCAACTTCATCGGCGAGAACAACCGCCTCAACGGCCGCCTGCTCAGCCAGACCGGCGAGCGCTGCGTGGTTGAGTTGGGCCGTGGCGAAAAGGTCGAGGCGCTGGCGGTCAATGTCGGCCAGACCGGCGAACCGGTGACCCTGTCGATCCGTCCGGAGCGTGTCAGCCTCAACGGTTCGAGCGATCAATGCGTCAACCGCTTCTCAGGGAGGGTGGCGGAATTCATCTATCTGGGCGACCACGTCCGGGTGCGCCTGGAAGTCTGCGGCAAGACCGACTTCTTCGTGAAACAACCGATTGCCGAGCTCGATCCCGCGCTCGCGGTCGGTGACGTGGTTCCGCTTGGCTGGCAGGTCGAGCACGTTCGCGCGCTTGATCCACTTCTAGAGGCGCATTAATCGCCCCGGCAACACCAACACCAACCCTGCACGTGGAGAGAACAATAAATGTTGAGATCCCTGAAGTTCACCGCCCTGACCCTGGGCCTGATGGGTGCGGCCAGCGCAATGGCCGCTGGCCCGGATTTGACCGTGGTGTCGTTTGGCGGGGCGAACAAGGCGGCGCAAGTCAAAGCCTTCTATGCACCGTGGGAAGCGGCGGGCAACGGCAAGATCGTCGCTGGCGAATACAACGGCGAAATGGCCAAGGTCAAAGCCATGGTCGACACCAAGAGCGTGTCGTGGGACCTGGTCGAAGTTGAATCGCCAGAACTGTCCCGTGGTTGTGACGAAGACATGTTCGAACAACTCGACCCGGCGCTGTTCGGCAAATCCGAAGACTACGTCAAAGGCGCGATTCAGCCGTGCGGCGTAGGTTTCTTTGTGTGGTCGACCGTGCTGGCTTACAACGCCGACAAGCTGAAAACCGCGCCGACCAGTTGGGCGGATTTCTGGGACACCAAGAAATTCCCGGGCAAACGTGGCCTGCGCAAAGGCGCCAAGTACACCCTCGAATTCGCCTTGATGGCCGATGGTGTGGCGCCGAAAGACGTCTACAAAGAGCTGGCGAGCAAGGGCGGCCAGGATCGCGCATTCAAGAAGCTTGATGAGCTGAAACCAAGCATTCAGTGGTGGGAAGCCGGCGCGCAACCGCCGCAATACCTCGCTTCCGGCGACGTGGTGATGAGCTCGGCCTACAACGGTCGCATCGCTGCCGTGCAAAAAGAATCCAACCTGAAAGTGGTGTGGAACGGCGGTATCTACGACTTCGACGCATGGGCCATCCCGAAAGGTCTGGACGCCAAGCGTGCGGAAGCGGCGAAGAAATTCATCGCCTACTCGGTGCAGCCGCAGCAGCAGAAGACCTACTCGGAAAACATCGCCTACGGCCCGGCCAACACCCAGGCTGTTCCTCTGCTGGCCAAGGATGTCCTGAAAGACATGCCGACCACCCCGGAAAACATCGCCAACCAGGTGCAGATCGACGTCAGCTTCTGGGCTGACAACGGCGAGCAACTGGAGCAGCGCTTCAACTCCTGGGCTGCGAAATAAGCACGTCACACGGGCCGACGGTGTTCCAGATGATCGTTCCCACGCTCTGCGTGGGAATGCCGCCCGGGACGCTCCGCGTCCTCGTGTGACGCAGAGCGTCACTGGATGCGTGCCCACGCAGAGCGTGGGAACGATCAGTAGCTAAAGTTCGAGGTGGTTCGCCACCTCTGTAACGATCAAAGATTTGCGGAGTACGTCATGGCCATCGCCGTTCCCCCGAACGAGGGCAACAGCCCCACCTTGAAGCAGAAGCTCAAGCGCGCCGAGCGGGTCAACCGCTGGAAGGCTCAAGCGCTGATTGCGCCGTTGGTGCTGTTTCTGTTGCTGGTGTTTCTGGTGCCGATCGTGGCGCTGCTCTACAAAAGCGTCGGCAACCCCGAAGTGGTCGGCGGCATGCCGCGCACCGTGGCGGCCATCGCCAGTTGGGACGGCCGTGGCCTGCCAGCTGAGCCGGTCTACAAAGCCGCCGGCGAAGACCTCGCCGAAGCACGTAAAAACCAGACGCTGGGCGATCTGTCCAAGCGCTTGAACATGGAGTTGGCCGGCTACCGCAGCCTGCTGACCAAAACCGCCCGGGCGCTACCCTTCGCCAGCGAACCGGCCTCTTATAAAGAAGCGCTGGAAGCACTCGACGAACGTTGGGGCGACCCGGCCTACTGGCAAGCGGTCAAACGCAACACCAGCAGCATCACGCCTTATTACTTGCTGGCGTCCGTCGATCACCGCATCGACGACCTCGGCGAAATCGCCCCGGCCACCCCGGATCAGGCGATCTACCTCGACATCTTCGCCCGCACGTTCTGGATGGGCCTGGTCATCACCGTGATCTGCCTGCTGCTCGCCTATCCACTGGCGTACCTGCTGGCGAACCTGCCATCGCGGCAAAGCAACCTGCTGATGATCCTGGTGCTGCTGCCGTTCTGGACGTCGATTCTGGTGCGGGTCGCCGCATGGATCGTGCTGCTGCAATCCGGCGGACTGATCAACAGCGGGCTGATGGCCATGGGCATCATCGATAAACCGCTGGAACTGGTGTTCAACCGCACCGGCGTGTACATCTCGATGGTGCACATCCTGCTGCCGTTCATGATCCTGCCGATCTACAGCGTGATGAAAGGCATCTCGCCGACCTACATGCGTGCGGCGATTTCTCTCGGTTGCCATCCGTTCGCCAGTTTCTGGCGGGTGTACTTCCCGCAGACGTACGCCGGTGTCGGCGCCGGTTGCCTGTTGGTGTTCATCCTCGCCATCGGCTACTACATCACCCCGGCGCTGCTCGGCAGCCCGAACGATCAAATGGTCAGCTACTTCGTCGCCTTCTATACCAACACCAGCATCAACTGGGGCATGGCCACCGCGCTGGGTGGGTTGTTGCTGCTGGCGACCGTGGTGCTTTATCTGATTTACAGCTGGCTGGTCGGCGCCAGTCGCCTGCGCCTGAGCTAAGGGGAATTCGAGATGCTGAGTCCTTACATGTCGCCCATTGAACGGGTGTGGTTCTACAGCCTGCGGATTCTCTGCGGCCTGATTCTGTTGTTCCTGATTCTGCCGGTGCTGGTGATCATCCCGTTGTCGTTCAACTCGGGGAGTTTTCTGGTCTATCCGCTGCAAGGTTTTTCGCTGCACTGGTATCAGGATTTCTTCGCCTCGGCGGAATGGATGCGCGCGCTGAAGAACAGCATCATCGTCGCCCCGGCGGCGACGGTGCTGGCGATGATCTTCGGTACGCTGGCGGCGATTGGCCTGACTCGCGGTGACTTCCCCGGCAAAGCGCTGGTGATGGCGCTGGTGATTTCGCCGATGGTGGTGCCGGTGGTGATCATTGGTGTGGCGAGCTATCTGTTCTTCGCGCCATTGGGGTTGGGCAACAGCTTCTTCTCGCTGATCGTCGTGCATGCGGTGCTGGGCGTGCCGTTTGTGATCATCACGGTGTCGGCGACGTTGCAGGGGTTTAATCACAATCTGGTGCGTGCGGCGGCGAGTCTCGGTGCATCGCCACTGACCGCGTTCCGTCGCGTGACCTTACCGCTGATTGCGCCGGGGGTGATTTCCGGGGCGCTGTTTGCGTTCGCGACTTCGTTTGATGAGGTGGTGGTGACGTTGTTTCTTGCGGGGCCTGAACAGGCGACGTTGCCTCGGCAGATGTTTAGCGGGATTCGCGAGAACCTCAGTCCGACGATTGCCGCTGCTGCGACGTTGCTGATTGCGTTCTCGGTCATCCTGTTGCTGACTCTGGAATGGCTACGTGGCCGCAGCGAAAAACTGCGGACTGCTCAGGTTTAAGATCAAGGTCAAAAGCCACCCCCTCACCCCAGCCCTCTCCCCCAAGGGGGCGAGGGGGAAAGGGAGCAGATATTCGTGCTGTTCAGAATCTGAGCTCGACTCGGTATTTCAGGTCGGTGTACTTCGAAAGTACAGCGCGGTCAGTCCCCTCTCCCTCCGGGAGAGGGCTAGGGTGAGGGGCTCTTGATCTTGCGCTCGATGACTCATTCACCACCTGAATAGCAGACAACCCCAAATCCCCAGCTAATCTTGTGCCCAGCTCCCACATCTATAAGAGGCTGCGCACGATGAGTCTGTCCCAGTTCAAAATCGCTCTCAAACTGATCACCGGCGCCGCCGCCATCGAGCAACTGGCCGCCGAACTCACGCGCCTCGACATCGACAACCCCCTGATCGTCACCGATGCAGCGCTGGTCAAATCCGGCACCGTCGAGCTGGCGCTGGTGCAACTCGGCGGACGCGAGTACGAGATTTTCGACCGCGTGCTGCCCGACCCTGAAATTGCCATCGTCGAAGATTGCATGCGCGTTTACCGCGAGGGCGGGCATGACGGCTTGATCGGCCTCGGTGGCGGCAGTGCCATCGACATCGCCAAAAGTGTCGCAGCCTATGCCGGTTACCACGGCGCGCTGGAGGATCTGTTCGGCGTCGACCAAGTGCCGCGCAAAGGCCCGCCGCTGATCGCCATCCCGACTACCGCCGGCACCGGTTCCGAAGTGACCAACGTCGCCATCCTTTCGGACAAAGTCGCGCAACTGAAGAAAGGCATCGTCAGCGACTTTCTATTACCGGACGTGGCGTTGGTCAGCCCGCAAATGACCTTGACCTGCCCACGCAGCGTCACCGCTGCAAGTGGCGTCGACGCGCTGGTGCACGCCATCGAATCCTATCTGTCGGTCAACGCCTCGCCGATCACCGACGCGCTGGCGATCGGCGCAATCAAGCTGATCGCCAAAGCCTTGCCCAAGGCCTACGCCAACGGCGCCAACCTGCAAGCCCGCGAAGACATGGCCACTGCCAGCCTGATGGCCGGCATGGCGTTCGGTAATGCCGGGGTCGGTGCGGTGCATGCGCTGGCGTATCCGCTGGGCGGGCGCTTCAACATTGCCCATGGTGTGAGCAATGCCTTGCTGCTGCCGTATGTCATGACCTGGAACAAGATGGCCTGCGTCGAACGCATGCAGGATATTGCCGAAGCCATGGGGGTGAAGACCGCTCATTTGAGTGCAGCCGAGGCGGCGGACAAAGCCGTGCAGGCGATGACTGATCTGTGCGCGGCGGTGGAAATCCCCGCTGGCCTGCGCAGTTTCGGTGTCCCGGAAGAAGCGATCCCGGCCATGGCGGTGGAAGCCGCGGGGATCGAGCGCTTGATGCGCAACAACCCGCGCAAACTCAGCGCCGTCGATATCGAGAAGATTTACCGAGCGGCGTACTGATCATCGCGGTCACGGTGCGCGCAGCAATGCATGAGGCTACAATGCGCGCCATCGTGATTTAGCTCAGAAAAGGTGCGTCATGCAGCCCTTCGTAATTGCTCCGTCGATTCTCTCCGCCGACTTCGCCCGCCTCGGCGAGGAAGTGGACAATGTTCTCGCCGCTGGCGCCGACTTCGTCCACTTCGACGTCATGGACAACCACTACGTACCCAACCTGACCATCGGCCCGATGGTCTGCGCGGCGTTGCGCAAGTACGGCGTCACCGCGCCGATCGACGCGCACCTGATGGTCAGCCCGGTGGATCGCATCGTTGGCGACTTCATCGAAGCCGGCGCGACTTACATCACCTTCCACCCGGAAGCCACGCTGCACGTTGATCGCTCGCTGCAGCTGATCCGTGAAGGCGGCTGCAAATCCGGTCTGGTGTTCAACCCGGCGACCCCGCTGGACGTGCTCAAGTACGTGATCGACAAGGTCGACATGGTCTTGCTGATGAGCGTCAACCCAGGCTTCGGCGGGCAGAAATTCATTCCCGGCACCCTCGACAAACTGCGCGAAGCGCGGGCGATCATCGATGCTTCGGGCCGTGACATCCGTCTGGAAATCGACGGCGGCGTCAACGTCAACAACATCCGTGAAATCGCTGCCGCTGGCGCTGACACCTTTGTCGCCGGCTCGGCAATCTTCAATGCGCCGAACTACCAGGAAGTCATCGACAAGATGCGTTCCGAACTGGCGCTGGCGCGCCCATGAGCGGGTTTGAGCAGCTGTTCCCGGGAAAACTGCCTCGGCTGGTGATGTTCGATCTGGATGGCACGCTGATCGACTCGGTTCCAGACCTGGCAGCGGCGGTGGACACCATGCTGCTCTCGCTCGGCCGCAAGCCTGCGGGCATCGAAGCGGTGCGCGAATGGGTCGGCAACGGCGCGCCGGTTCTGGTGCGCCGTGCTTTGGCCGGTGGCATCGATCACTCGGCGGTGGATGACGTCGAGGCCGAACATGCGCTGGAAGTGTTCATGGAGGCTTATGGCGCCAGCCATGAGCTGACCGTGGTCTATCCCGGCGTGCGCGACACCCTCAAGTGGCTGCAAAAGCAAGGCGTGGCCATGGCGCTGATCACCAACAAGCCCGAGCGTTTCGTCGCGCCGTTGCTGGATCAGATGAAGATCGGTCGCTACTTCAAGTGGATCATCGGTGGCGATACCTTGCCGCAGAAAAAGCCTGATCCGGCAGCGCTGTTCTTCGTGATGAAAATGGCCAACATCCCGGCCTCGCAATCGTTGTTCGTCGGCGACTCGCGCAGCGATGTGCTGGCGGCGAAAGCGGCGGGGGTCAAATGCGTGGCGCTGAGTTATGGCTACAACCATGGCCGACCGATTGCCGAAGAGTCGCCGGCGCTGGTCATCGACGATCTGCGCAAGTTAATTCCCGGTTGCCTCGGTTCGGCCGCTGAGATAACGTTGCCCGACGCTTCTCAATCCCATTCTGGAAACGCCATCGTGGTGGTCACTCGCAAACTCTGGATGAAAGTCATCAAGGCCCTGGCCCGCTGGCGTTGGCGCGCCTGACTTTTTTCTGGCCGGCCTGCCGGCGCGTTTGCATACCTGACTGATAGCACCTCACACCACGAGGCACCTTATGATCCGCGAAGAATTCCTGCGCTTGGCCGCTGACGGCTACAACCGCATTCCGTTGGCCTGCGAAACCCTGGCCGACTTCGACACGCCGCTGTCGATATACCTGAAACTGGCCGACCAGCCCAACTCCTACCTGCTCGAATCGGTGCAGGGTGGCGAGAAATGGGGGCGTTACTCGATCATCGGTCTGCCGTGCCGCACCGTCATGCGCGTTCACGATCATCACGTCAGCATCACCGTTGATGGCGTCGAGACCGAAAGCCACGACGTTGAAGATCCACTGGCCTTCGTCGAATCCTTCAAGGCGCGTTACAACGTGCCGACCATCGCTGGTCTGCCGCGCTTCAACGGTGGTCTGGTCGGTTACTTCGGTTACGACTGCGTGCGTTATGTCGAGAAGCGTTTGGGCATGTGTCCTAACCCGGATCCACTGGGCGTGCCGGACATTCTGCTGATGGTGTCCGACGCCGTCGTGGTGTTCGACAACCTTGCCGGCAAGATGCACGCGATTGTCCTCGCCGACCCTGCGCAGGAAGATGCTTTCGAACAAGGTCAGGCACGTTTGCAGGAATTGCTGGAGCAACTGCGCCAGCCGATCACCCCGCGCCGTGGCCTGGATTTCAGCAAGCAGCAATCGGCTGATCCGGTATTCCGTTCCAGTTTTACTCAGGACGATTACGAAAAAGCCGTCGACACCATCAAGGAATACATCCTCGCCGGTGACTGCATGCAGGTCGTGCCGTCGCAGCGCATGTCGATCGACTTCAAGGCTGCGCCAATCGATCTGTACCGCGCGCTGCGTTGCTTCAACCCGACGCCATACATGTACTTCTTCAACTTCGGCGACTTCCACGTCGTCGGCAGTTCGCCGGAAGTGCTGGTGCGCGTTGAAGACAACCTGATCACCGTGCGCCCGATCGCCGGCACGCGCCCACGTGGCGCGACCGAAGAAGCCGATCTGGCGCTGGAAGAAGATCTGCTGTCGGACGACAAAGAGATCGCCGAGCATTTGATGCTGATCGATTTGGGGCGTAATGATACGGGGCGTGTTTCGGAGATTGGTTCGGTGAAGCTCACCGAGAAAATGGTCATCGAGCGTTATTCCAACGTGATGCACATTGTGTCCAACGTCACCGGTCAGTTGAAAGAAGGGCTGACGGCGATGGACGCGTTGCGGGCAATTCTGCCGGCGGGCACCTTGTCCGGCGCACCGAAGATTCGTGCGATGGAAATCATCGACGAACTGGAGCCGGTCAAGCGTGGTGTGTATGGCGGTGCGGTCGGTTACTTCGCCTGGAACGGCAACATGGACACCGCGATTGCCATCCGCACCGCAGTGATCAAAAACGGCGAACTGCACGTGCAGGCCGGTGGCGGCATCGTCGCCGACTCGGTGCCGGCCCTAGAATGGGAAGAAACCCTGAACAAACGCCGCGCCATGTTCCGCGCCGTCGCCCTGGCCGAACAAACCCCGGACTGATTTCCGATCCCCTGCGGGAGAGGACATGTGTGGGATGGGGATTTATCTGTGGTGTGGGATTCATTGTGGCGAGGGGATTTATCCCCGCTCGGCTGCGCAGCAGTCGTAAAACCATCGCACGCGGTTTACCTGATACACCGCGGTGATTGGTTTCGGGGCCGCTTCGCACCCCATCGGGGATAAATCCCCTCGCCACAGGTAAATGTCTCTCACCCCAGAAAATGAGTCATAAAAAAGCGGCGCCTGTGAGGGCGCCGCTTTTTTCATGCCCTGCAACAACCCCCTGTAGGAGCTGCCGCAGGCTGCGATCTTTTGCTCTACCGCTTAAAAATCCAACACCACCCCGACATTCACCCCTTGCTGGGTAAAGTCATCATCCTTGCGCAACGAATACCCGCCACGCAACGCCAGATCTGCCGTCAGCTTATGGCTCACGCCCAGGCTCAACCGATTCAAATGACTCTGCGGCGTATACCCCTCAAGTTTGAAGTCATTCGCCGGCAAAGTATTCAGCGCGATGTTGACCTTCTGCACGTCATCTTCGTACTCACGCTCGTGCGCGTACTCACCAAACACTTGGGTTTGCGGGGTGAAGTTGTACTTGCCCTGAATACCAACGCCCAGACGTTTCGAATCGCGGGTCTGATCATCGAAGGTCAGTGCTGTAGCGCGGTTGCTCTTCTCCGAATAACCATCGACATCAACACTGGCATAATCGGCGCTGACGAACGGCGACAGATGCCATTCGCTGCCCGGCTGGGCAATGTCGTAGCCGATGCGCGTACTGAACGCCCAGAGGCTGCCGTCGGTATCACCTTTCTCCGCACCTTCACTGGCGCCCAGATCAAACTTGCGCTTGAGGTTGTCGTAGTCGAGCTTGCCGCCGGTCAACGCCGCGTCAGCCCACCAGCGGTTCTGCTGGAATTGGGCGAATGCCGTCGCCATGTAGCTGTTGAGTTTGTAGTCCGAATCGTTATGCCCGGCCTCGAGATTCTGCCGGTAGAGACCACCCGCCACACCGACACGCCACGCTTCGTTGAGACGATAGCTGCCACCAATGTTTAGGTTGTAACCGCTGCCATCGGCGCTGGCACCGCTGCTTTGGCTGTCGACATCCAGATGCTGGCCGCCGGCGGAGACAATCGCCCGCCATTGGCCGACCGCTTGCCAGTTTTCCCAATCGGCTTGCCATTGGTTACGCAGTTCATCCTGATGCGCGCGCACGGTGGCGTGGGCCATTTCCGGCAGCAGCGTCAGTTCCCACGGCGCCGCCAACAGCGAATAGGCGTAGTCGGAGATCAGTTTTTGTCCGGCTTCGGTCGGGTGCACGCCGTCGTTGTAAATCAGCTTGGTTGGATCCGGCGTCGCACTATTGATGCCGTAACGGGCGTTTTCCGGGCAACCGCTGCCGCTGAAGCACGTCGCGGTAAGGTTCTGGTCAGTGGCCAGGCCAAAACGCCCCGGATCGGCGAACACTTCCGACAGCAAAACCGGAATGTTCAGCGGAATAATTTCCGCGTTGATGCCTTGCAGGCGCGTGACCAACTGGCTGTTGAACTGCGCGGCGAGCTGGCTGCTGAACGCTTGCAGCGGTGTGCCGTTGATGGCCGGGGTCAGGCCGACATCAGGCAACAGCCAGACCATCACGTATTTGGCCCCGGCTGTTTGCAGCGCTTGCACGCTGTCAGCCAGGCGATCGGCGCCGGCGTTGGCTTGCGGCAGGCTGAGGATGCGACCTTGCAGGAAGTCGTTACCGCCACCGGAAATGTAATACAGCGCATTCGGGTCGGCGCGGAAGCCGTTCGAGGGCAGGTAGCCGGCGCGGGTGCGTTCGCCGGTGGCCGACTGCGTAGTGATCGAATCGAGAATCTGGTCGGTGCGATAACCGCCGACCGCCCAGTTGTTGCCGTCAGCCTGGCCATTCTCGGCACGCACGGCCGAGCTGGAGGAGGCGGTTTGATCGGGGGTGAAGCCGAGGCGTGCGCCCAGCCGTTGGGTGGCGTTCAGATCACGGGATTCGCCGCTGCCGTCCAGATAGATTGGCCCGGTGCGGTTGGTGTAGCGCTGGGTAGAACCGGCCGGGCCGCCGGTGTCCCTGAAGGTGCCGGCATCGTTGAGGCTGTCGCCAAACACCACGAAATTCGAGTAGGGATTGGGTGCGGCATTCGCCTGAGCACAAGCCAGTGCGAGCAGGCAACCAGCCAGCGGTACAAACAACGTCTGTTTGATCATGAGCAAGTCCGTTTATTTATTGTTGTAGGTGAACGAAACGACAGTACCAAAAACTTCCGGCCTTTTGCCATCGGTCGCGAACCCTCGCGCAGATTTAACCCCCATACGCCCGGCCATATTGCACGCTCCGCCCAGCTAAGTTACTGTGCCGGAACGTATGAACGAGACCTTTCCCGTGTTGATCACCAGCAAACTTCTGGATCAAGTCATCAAGGCACACGCCCGCTGGCGTTGGCGCGCCTGAATCTTTTCTGCCGGCCCCGCCGGATCTGTATCGCTTTGCCTTCCTTGCCTGTTTGAAATGCCGCTGTGCCGACGCGTCCATCTGCGTCCGACATCGCGCAGCGCCCTGCGGGCAAGTCATCTGAAGGCTGTCTCCAAGTCAGAATTCAAGAGGTTCGAAACGCCATGTTGCTGATGATCGACAACTACGACTCCTTTACTTACAACGTTGTGCAATACCTCGGCGAACTGGGTGCCGACGTCAAAGTCGTGCGCAACGACGAATTGACCGTCGCCGAGATCGAAGCACTCAAGCCCGAGCGCATCGTCGTATCGCCAGGCCCGTGCACGCCGACCGAAGCCGGTATCTCCATCGAAGCGATCAAGCACTTCGCCGGCAAACTGCCGATTTTGGGTGTCTGCCTCGGCCACCAATCCATCGGCCAGGCCTTTGGCGGTGATGTGGTGCGCGCGCGCCAGGTCATGCACGGTAAGACTAGCCCGGTATTCCACGAGGACAAGGGCGTTTTCCAAGGTCTGAATCATCCGCTGACCGTTACCCGCTACCACTCGCTGATCGTCAAGCACGATACTTTGCCCGATTGCCTCGAGCTGACCGCGTGGACACAACACGACGACGGTTCGGTCGACGAAATCATGGGCCTGCGTCACAAGACCCTGAACATTGAGGGCGTACAGTTCCACCCCGAGTCGATCCTGACGGAGCAGGGTCATGAACTGTTTGCCAACTTCCTCAAACAAACCGGCGGCACGCGCTAAGGACTTCCCATGAATATCAAGACAGCCCTGAGCCGTATCGTCGAGCACCTCGATCTCAGCACCGAAGAAATGCGCGATGTGATGCGCGAAATCATGACCGGCCAATGCACCGAGGCGCAGGTCGGCGCGTTCATGATGGCCATGCGCATGAAGAGCGAGAGCATCGACGAGATCGTCGGCGCCGTGTCGGTGATGCGTGAACTGGCCGATCAGGTCGAACTGAAAACCCTCGACGGCGTAGTCGATGTGGTCGGCACCGGCGGTGACGGTGCGAACATCTTCAACGTGTCGACGGCTTCTTCCTTTGTTGTCGCTGCTGCCGGTTGCACCGTGGCCAAACACGGCAACCGCGCGGTCTCGGGCAAGAGCGGCAGCGCCGACTTGCTGGAAGCTGCCGGCATTTATCTGAACCTGACGCCGGTACAGGTTGCGCGTTGCATCGACAACGTCGGCATTGGTTTCATGTTCGCCCAGACTCACCACAAAGCCATGAAGTACGCCGCCGGCCCGCGCCGCGATCTCGGCCTGCGTACGCTGTTCAACATGCTCGGCCCGCTTACGAATCCGGCCGGTGTGAAGCATCAGGTAGTGGGCGTATTCAACAAGGCGCTGTGCCGGCCGTTGGCCGAAGTGTTGCAGCGTCTGGGCAGCAAGCATGTACTGGTGGTGCATTCGAAGGACGGCCTGGACGAGTTCAGTCTCGCCGCGCCGACTTTTGTTGCCGAACTGAAGAACAACGAAATCACTGAATATTGGGTCGAGCCGGAAGACCTCGGCATGAAGAGCCAGAGCCTGCACGGCCTGTCGGTCGACGGCCCGGAAGCGTCGCTGGCGCTGATCCGCGATGCCCTCGGCAAGCGCAAGACCGAGAACGGCCAGAAAGCCGCCGAAATGATTGTGCTCAACGCCGGTGCTGCGCTGTACGCCGCCGACGTGGCGAGCAGTTTGAAACAGGGCGTGGAGCTTGCGCACGACGCCCTGCACACCGGCCTCGCTCGGGAGAAACTCGAGGAGCTGGGTGCCTTTACCGCGGTATTCAGAGTGGAGAATGAGGGATGAGTGTACCGACGGTTCTGGAAAACATTCTGGCCCGCAAGGTTCAGGAAGTCGCCGAGCGTAGCGCTCGCGTCAGCCTGAGCGAGCTGGAAAGTCTGGCCAAGGCGGCCGATGCACCCCGTGGTTTTGCCCAGGCATTGCTGGCGCAAGCGAAGAAGAAGCAGCCAGCGGTGATTGCCGAGATCAAAAAGGCATCGCCGAGCAAAGGTGTGATTCGCGAGGACTTCGTCCCGGCCGATATCGCCAAAAGCTACGAGAAGGGCGGGGCAACCTGTCTGTCCGTGCTGACCGATATCGATTATTTCCAGGGCGCCGATGCTTACCTGCAACAGGCGCGCGCCGCCTGCAAGCTGCCGGTGATCCGCAAGGACTTCATGATCGATCCTTACCAGATCGTTGAAGCCCGCGCGTTGGGCGCCGACTGTGTGCTGCTGATCGTCTCCGCGCTGGATGACGTGAAAATGGCCGAGCTGGCGGCGGTGGCCAAAGGTGTTGGCCTCGACGTGCTGGTGGAAGTTCACGACGGTGATGAACTGGAGCGCGCGTTGAAAACCCTCGATACGCCGCTGGTGGGTGTCAACAACCGCAACCTGCACACGTTTGATGTCAGCCTGGAAACCACCCTCGATCTGCTGCCGCGTATTCCGCGTGATCGTCTGGTGATTACCGAGAGCGGTATCCTCAACCGTGCCGATGTCGAGTTGATGGAAATCAGCGACGTGTATTCGTTCCTGGTCGGTGAAGCATTCATGCGCGCGGAAAATCCGGGCACAGAACTGCAGCGCCTGTTCTTCCCGGAGCGTGGCGTGCCGATCAGCGGTTCGACCCTCGACTGATCAAGTCTTTGCAGGCGCCCGCGTCCCCTGTGGGAGCGGGCTTGCCCGCGAAGAGGCCAGTCAATTCCCTAAAGATTCCAAATCTGCCGGAGCCCTCCATGTCGCTGCCAACCCCCCTGACCATCGAAGCCGGCCTGCAAGCCGAACAAGATTTGCTGGCCTCGGTCTGCGCCGGCGACTCCGAATTCGGCCTTCTCTTCTGGCAACCCAGCGATCGCGCACTGGTCATGCCACGCCGCCTGAACCGCTTGCCCGCTTTCGAACACGCCTGCGAAGTCTCCGCCGCTGCCGGCTGGCCAGTCCTGCTGCGTGAAACCGGCGGCGAGCCCGTCCCGCAATCCGCCGCCACCATCAACATCGCTTTGGTCTACGCACCAACGCGCAGCGAAGGCGACCTGAACCGCATCGAAACCGGTTACCACCGCCTCTGCGATCCGATCTGTCAGTTGCTCGATGAATTGGGCGGCACGTCATCGTTGGGCGAAATCGATGGCGCATTCTGCGACGGCCGTTTCAACGTCAACCTCGACGGCCGCAAAATGGTCGGCACCGCCCAGCGCTGGCGCCAGAGTCAGGGCGGACAACGGCCGGTCGGTCTGGTGCACGGGGCGATGCTGATGGATGACGAGCGCGAATCGATGGTTGCAGCGGTCAATCGCTTCAACGAAGCATGTGGCCTGGAGCAGCGGGTGAGGGCGAAAAGCCACATCGGCCTGCATGAGAAATTCAACGCGCCACAGGCCTTGGCGCGTCTTGATGAGCTGTTTCGTATGATGCTGGCGCAGATGTACGTTTAGCGCGTACCGAAAACCACCATGGTCTTGCCTTTCACATCGACCAGGTTGCGTTCCTCAAGATCCTTGAGCACGCGACCGACCATCTCCCGCGAACAACCGACAATCCGCCCGATTTCCTGGCGGGTCACCTTGATCTGCATACCGTCCGGGTGGGTCATCGCGTCTGGCTGTTTGCACAACTCCAGCAGGCAACGCGCTACGCGACCGGTCACGTCAAAGAATGCCAGATCGCCGACCTTGCGCGTGGTGTTGCGCAGGCGTTGTGCGATTTGTCCGCTGAGGACGTAAAGAATGTCTGGATCCTGCTGCGATAATTCGCGGAACTTGGCGTAGCTGATTTCCGCTGTTTCGCATTCGACCTTGGCCCGCACCCAGGCACTGCGTTCCTGTTCCTGACCGGCTTGCTCGAACAGGCCCAACTCACCGAAGAAATCCCCGGCATTAAGGTAGGCGATGATCATTTCGCGGCCGTCGTCATCCTCGATCAAGATCGTCACCGAACCCTTGATGATGAAATACAACGTATCGGAACGATCGCCGGCACAAATGATGTTGCTCTTGGCCGCATGGCGACGGCGCTGACAATGCATCAACAGCTTGTCGAGGTTCTTGATTTTGGGTGTGGGGGTAATAGCAACCATGGTTGTATCCCGAAAAGACTGCACGGTGATGTTTGATTTTTTTATGAGGCGCTGAAGGCGGTCGCTACACGGCTGGCATGGGCGCCAGCGAATTGGCGCCAGCTTAACAGACACTTCGTCGCGAATTCGAGAAATTACCTACACAGTTGGGGTATTCGTCCTAGGAACGCTGCTCGCGGTCAGGGCAATCCCCTGTGCTAAGCTGGCGACCCTTTTTTTACAGTGGAGTCTGGGCGATGAAGGCACGCATCCAATGGGCTGGCGAAGCCATGTTCCTCGGCGAATCCGGCAGCGGTCATGTCGTGGTCATGGACGGTCCGCCGGACGCCGGTGGTCGCAATCTGGGTGTTCGCCCGATGGAAATGCTCCTGCTCGGTGTGGGCGGTTGCAGCAATTTCGACGTGGTCAGCATTCTCAAGAAATCGCGTCAGGCCGTTGAAAGCTGCGAAGCCTTCCTCGAAGCCGAACGCGCGACTGAAGATCCGAAGGTATTCACCAAGATTCACATGCATTTCGTGGTCAAGGGCCGTGGCTTGAAAGAAGCCCAGGTCAAACGCGCGATCGAGTTGTCCGCCGAGAAGTATTGCTCGGCTTCGATCATGCTCGGCGCCGCTGGCGTGGCCATCACTCACGATTATGAAATCGTCGAACTCGGTTGAACCGACATTCAACTATCATAAAAGCAGTGCAGACTCTGGCGATCCCCCGCTGACGTCTGCATAATGCGCCACTTTTTTCAGGGCAGTGATCGGTCAGCCGACGGGTCATCCGCCTGAACAGATAACCAAAATCGCCATCGCGAAGAGGTGTTAACCGTCCTACGCAGGTGCGTTGTTCGCACTTGACGGGCATGCTTGATCACGCGGCTGCGCCGCATACATAGAGAGTTTTTAACGGTGAAAAGCAAACTCAAGCTCCACGGGTTCAATAACCTGACAAAGACCTTGAGCTTCAACATCTATGACATCTGCTACGCGGAAACCCCGCAAGACCAGCAGGCTTACGTCGAGTACATCAATCAAGAGTACAACGCGAAACGCCTGACGCAGATTCTCACAGAAGTTGTCGAGATCATTGGTGCCAACATCCTGAACATTGCCAGTCAGGACTATGAACCTCAGGGCGCCAGCGTCACGATTCTGATTTCTGAAGAGCCGGTAACCCCGACTGAAAGCCAGATTGAAGAATCGCCGGGCCCGTTGCCCGAAATTATCCTGGCCCACCTCGACAAGAGCCACATCACGGTGCACACCTACCCGGAAATCCATCCGGACGACGGTATTGCAACGTTCCGTGTGGACATCGACGTGTCGACTTGTGGTGTCATCTCACCGCTGAAAGCGCTCAATTTTCTCATTCACCAGTTCGATTCGGACATCGTGACTGTGGATTATCGTGTGCGCGGCTTCACTCGTGACGTTGAAGGCAACAAGCACTTCATCGACCACGAGATCAATTCGATCCAGAACTACCTTTCCGAAGACACTCGCGACGCTTACCAGATGACCGACGTGAACGTGTACCAGGAAAACCTGTTCCACACCAAAATGCTGCTGAAGAACTTCGAACTGGATAACTACCTGTTCGGCGACGCCACCAGCAGCCTGTCCTCCGAGCAGCGTGCTCAAGTGACCGACCGGGTGAAACACGAAATGCTCGAAATCTTCTACGCGCGCAACATGCCGACCTAAGATTCCCGCACACAAAAAAAGGCGACTGTCTCAGGACAGTCGCCTTTTTTATTGTTGAAACAAAGACCCCTGTGGGAGCTGGCTTGCCAGCGATGGGGCCCTGTCCGGCAATACACTTCTCAAATCCGATAAGTACTCTTGGTCATCACCTTAGCCAGAATACTCATCCCGAACTTCACCGGCGCCGGAAAACGAAACCCTCCAGCCTCCAGCGCACTCTCCGCATGATGCTCTTCATCAATGCGCATCTGCTCCAGAATCGCTCGGGACTTCTCATCCTCCGCCGGCAATTGCTCCAAGTGTTCATTCAGATGCTTGCACACCTGATGCTCGGTCGCCGCAACAAAACCCAGGCTGACCTTGTCGCTGATCAACCCGGCCACCGCGCCAATCCCGAAGGACATGCCATAAAACAGTGGGTTGAGCACGCTGGTATGGCTGCCCAACTGGTGAATGCGCTGTTCGCACCAGACCAGATGATCAATCTCTTCTTCGGCGGCGTGCTCCATGGCTTCGCGCACTTGCGGCAGCTTGGCGGTCAGCGCCTGCCCCTGATACAGCGCCTGGGCGCAGACTTCACCGGTGTGGTTGATGCGCATCAGGCCGGCGACGTGGCGGGTGTCTTCATCGCTCATTTGCGTATCCGGCTGCAGAATGGCTGGCGACGGACGGTACGGCTGGCCACTGAAGGGCAGCAGGGTGCGCATCGCGGCATCGGCCTGCAGCAGAAGACGGTCAATCGGCGAGTAGTGACGTTGGGTAGTCATGCTGACCTCCGGGAAGAATCTCGGCGACCAGTTTAACCGAATCGGCCGGGGAAGGTTTGCGCTGGGTCATGCCGCGCTGGATCTGCGTTATGTAGGAGCTGCCGAAGGCTGCGATCTTTTGATCCTGGTGTTAATTCTCTAAAGATCAAAAGATCGCAGCCTTCGGCAGCTCCTACAGGTGACAAAGCGCAGGACTGCTCGGTGAATTTTAACCCGGTGGCCAGTTCATCTGGCGCTGTCCGAGGACGTGCATATGAATGTGATAGACGGTCTGCCCACCTTTTTCATTGCAGTTCATCACCACGCGGAAACCTTCCTCGCAACCCAGTTCCAGCGCCAGACGCTGAGCAGTGAACAGAATGTGCCCGGCCAATGCCTTGTCGTCTTCGGTCAGGTCATTGAGGGTGCGCACCGGTTTCTTCGGGATCACCAGGAAATGCACCGGTGCCTGAGGGGCGATGTCGTGGAACGCCAGAACCTGGTCGTCTTCGTAAATGATCTTGGCCGGGATCTCCCGGTTGATGATCTTGGTGAACAGAGTATCCACTGCTGTTTTCTCCGTTGTTTGAGCTGAATCGAGTGTACCGCGTTGAATCCGGATTCTTTAGCGCGGGCAATAGGCTTTATTGACCATGCCGACAATGGTGCGATTAAGCCAGCGCGAACCGAGTCGCGGCAAAAAGGCAAACCAGCGGTTGCGGCGCCCCGGGATGATGATCGCTCGGTTCTTGTCGAGCGCGCGCACGGTGTACAGCGCGACTTCCTCGGGGCTCATCAGTAATTTGCTGTCTTTGAGTTTGTCGCTGTTCAGTTGCGCCGTGCGGAAAAATGCCGTGCGCGTCGGGCCAGGGCAGAGCACCGAAACCTTCACGGCACTTTGTTTGAGCTCAACCCGCAAGGCTTCCGAGAAGTGCAGAACATAGGCCTTGCTGGCGTAGTAAGTGCTCATCCACGGGCCGGGATTGAACGCGGCCACCGACGCAACGTTGAGAATCTGCCCGCCACCCTGCAGCGCCATGCTGTTGCCGATCGCGTGGCACAGGCGGGTGAGGGCGAGGATGTTCACTTCGATCAGGTCTTGCTCGGTCATCCAGTCCTGCGCGAGAAACGGGCCGCAGGTGCCGATACCCGCGCAGTTCACCAGCAGGTCAATCTGCCGGTCGCCTTCTTCCAGCTCCAGCAAAAAGCCGGACAAGCGCAGCGGCTCGCCCAGATCGCAGGCACGAAACAGCACCTCGACGCCGAAGCGCTGGGTCAACTCGATCGCAATACTTTCCAGCTGATCACGCTGTCGAGCCACCAGAATCAGACTGCGGCCGCGCCGGGCCAGCGCTTCGGCCATGGCCAGGCCTATGCCGCTGGAAGCGCCAGTGATCAGAGCGTAACGGGTCATGCAATTCTCCATCGCAACAGCTCCGCGCCGGCGACGCAGGTGTCACGGCGGGGAGCGCTGTTCATTCTTTCGCAGAGTCTACAGGGGCCTGCGCCGCTTCGGCTGCCTCGTCGGCGGAATTTGCTGCCGGCTCGACTTCGACGTCGATTTCATCGGTGGTCACCGAGCCGCTTTCGTAGCTGCTTTCCAGATTGCTTTCATATTCCTGCTGGACGGCGGAGAAGCCGCCGAGGATGCCGCCAGCAAAGATCAACGCGATGAACACGATCCACAACGAGCAGAGCACCTTGACCGCCGTGCTGTTGGGCGGAGGCGGCGGGCCATATTGATTGGCGCCGGTACTGCCTGGCACCACCATGATCACGAAAGGGAAGAAGCTGCCCACGAAGGGGACAATGTTCAGCAGCCAGAGCCAGCCCGACCAGCCGATATCGTGCAAGCGTTGAACGCTGAACAGGATGCTGACAATGAAGAAGCCGAGGAACAGGAAGAAGGCAAGGATGCCGCCAATGATCAGGCCCGTGGTCGACTCACCGCTGACCAGCCCCAGAGCGATCAGGGCGAAGATGCCGACAATCGGCAATGTCACCAGGCTGAGCACCATCGTCCACGCGAGAAAACGCAGTCGGCCGATGCGACCTTCGACACTGAACGGCTTGAGTACGGCGAATGCCGGCAGGCTTTCGCCGACATTGGCCCGCGGCGGCGCGTAGGGAGATTGCGGCTCAGTGGTGGCAGGACTGTGCTCGTGGACGTCCGCCAGGTTGAGCTCGATGGTGGTTTCGGGTTCAAGCCGGGCGTCGATGCCGGTTTTGCTCAGCGCCTGCAGGTAAGCCTGCGCATCACTGTGGGTCAGGTCGCGTTTGAGTGCGACGGTGCGGCCACTGAACAGACGCTCAACGGCGGCGACATCGCTTTTGAACAGGTCGGCCAAATTGAGTTTGGCGGTGGTGATATCGACACCGGGCTGCAGAGCACCGTTGAAAACGATCTTGTAACGGGGTTCGCTCATGGCCGAGGCATCCTTGTCGCGAGTAAATTGAAAGGTCGTCAGTGTAAGGCCAGTCCACAAACGACTGGCCTGATTTTTTCAGCGTGGCCAGCGTTGTGGCAACTGCGCAGCGCGCTCCTGGGCTTGGCGATACTCGGCGTCGAGGCGCGCAATCAGTTGATCTACGCTCGGCAAGTCATCAATCTGCCCGACGCCCTGACCGGCCGACCACACGGTCTTCCAGGCTTTGGCTTCGTCACTGATCGGTTTGAGCTTGTCGCCGAAGTTCACTTCGCCCTTGCCTTGCAGTGCAGCCATGTCGAAGCCCGCCGCTTCCAGGCTCTGGCGCATGAAACTGGCCGGAACGCCCGACACCGCTGGAGTATGAATGATGTCCGCAGCCTTGGCTGTCAGGAGCATGTCCTTGTAGGCGTCAGGCGCATGACTTTCAGTGGTGCCGATAAATCGCGTACCGAAGTAGGCCAAATCCGCACCGAGCAGCTGTGCGGCGAGAATCTCATGGCCGTGGTTCAAACATCCTGCAAGCAACAGCGTCTTGTCGAAGAACTCACGGATCTCGGCAATCAGCGCAAACGGGCTCCAGGTACCGGCATGGCCCCCAGCACCGGCGGCGACTGCGATCAAACCATCGACCCCAGCCTCGGCCGCTTTCTCGGCGTGCCGGCGAGTGGTCACGTCATGGAAGACCAGTCCACCATAGCTATGCACCGCATCGACCAGCTCTTTCACCGCGCCGAGGCTGGTGATGACGATCGGTACTTTGTGTTCAACGCAGATGTCCAGGTCCGCCTGCAGGCGCGGGTTGCTGTTGTGCACGATCAGGTTCACCGCGTAGGGCGCCGGGTTGTCCAGTGTCGCAAGGCCCGCTTCGATCTGTTCCAGCCAGGCCTTGAAGCCACTGCTTTCGCGCTGGTTCAAGGCCGGGAAGCTGCCGACTACGCCATTGCGACAGCAGGCGAGCACCAACTCAGGATTGGAAATCAGAAACATCGGCGCCGCCACTACGGGCAGACGCAGACGTTGTTCGAGCAAAGCGGGCAGCGACATGATGAATACCCCAAAGATCTGTTCTTGTTTAAGTTAGAACGGCTTGACCACGACCAGAATTACGATAGCCAGCAATATCAGAACCGGCACTTCATTGAACCAGCGATAAAAGACATGGCTGCGGGTGTTTTCGCCACGGGCAAAACGTTTTACCTGCGCGCCGCACATGTGGTGGTAGCCGATCAGCAGTACGACCAGAGTCAGCTTGGCGTGAATCCAGCCACCCATGCTGAAGATGCTCGGGTTGAGGTAGATCAGCCAGCCGCCGAAGATCAGCGTGGCGATCATCGCCGGGCCCATGATGCCGCGGTACAGCTTGCGCTCCATGACGCTGAAGCGTTCTTTGCTGATCGTGTCTTCGCTTTGTGCGTGGTAAACGAACAGTCGCGGCAGGTAAAACAGTCCGGCAAACCAGCAAACGATGCTGACGATGTGAAAAGCTTTGATCCATAGATAGAGCATTTTTAGTTATTCCAGGTTCACGGTAAGCCCGGATAGTAGAGGCTTGAGCGTCCGCACGTCACCTTGACGGTTGTCGCAGGGCCGCGCGGCCCCTATTATCGACGGCTTTCCAGTGGGTTCTTTGAGGGCAGGTTATGGTCAAGGTCGGTATCGTCGGCGGCACGGGTTACACCGGTGTCGAACTGCTGCGTCTGTTGGCGCAGCATCCGCAGGCAGAAGTGGTTGTGATCACTTCCCGATCCGAGGCCGGTCTGGCCGTGGCTGATATGTACCCGAACCTGCGCGGTCACTACGACGGCCTGGCCTTCAGCGTGCCGGACATCAAGACCCTGGGCGCTTGCGATGTGGTGTTCTTCGCCACGCCGCACGGTGTGGCTCACGCCTTGGCCGGCGAGCTGTTGGCTGCGGGGACCAAGGTGATTGACCTGTCGGCGGACTTCCGTCTGCAAGACGCGGAAGAATGGGCCAAGTGGTACGGCCAGCCGCACGGCGCGCCAGAATTGCTGGATGAAGCGGTGTACGGTCTGCCGGAAGTCAATCGCGAGCAGATCAAGAAAGCTCGACTGATTGCGGTGCCGGGTTGCTATCCAACCGCGACGCAGCTGGGCTTCCTGCCGCTGCTGGAAGCGGGTCTGGCCGATACTTCGCGTCTGATCGCTGACTGCAAATCTGGCGTCAGCGGTGCCGGTCGTGGCGCGGCGGTAGGTTCGCTGTATTCCGAAACGTCGGAAAGCATGAAGGCCTACGCAGTGAAAGGTCACCGTCACCTGCCGGAAATTCGCCAGGGCCTGCGTCGTGCCGCGGGCAAGGATGTGGGGCTGACCTTCGTTCCGCACCTGACGCCGATGATTCGTGGCATTCACTCCACGCTCTACGCGACCGTCGTTGATCGTTCGGTGGATCTGCAGGCGCTGTTCGAAAAGCGTTATGCCAATGAGCCATTCGTTGATGTGATGCCCGCCGGTAGCCATCCGGAAACCCGTAGCGTGCGTGGCGCGAACGTTTGCCGCATCGCCGTGCACCGTCCGCAGGATGGCGATCTGGTGGTGGTGTTGTCGGTGATCGACAACCTGGTCAAAGGCGCTTCGGGCGAGGCAGTACAGAACATGAACATTCTGTTCGGTCTGGACGAACGTTTCGGCTTGTCTCACGCCGGAATGCTGCCGTAACACTTTAAGTCGCACAGCGAAAAGGCCCGTCTAACGGGCCTTTTTGCATTCCGGACAGCTCGTCGGCTTTATTGATATACCGTAACAATAGTTGACCGATTTTCTAGGAGAAGCGGATAATGCGCGTCATCACGCATTATGGCGGCGTAACGCCGGGAGATAGTCAGCATGAGCGTCGAATCCTTCACCCCCACGGCTTTGCAATTCACCCACGGTGCCGCGCACAAGGTGAAGAGCCTGGTCGATGAAGAGGGGAATGATCGCTTGAAGCTGCGCGTATTTGTTACGGGCGGCGGTTGTTCAGGGTTTCAATACGGTTTCACCTTCGATGAAGATGTGGCCGAGGACGACACCATCGTCGAGCGCGAAGGCGTGAGTCTGGTGGTTGATCCGATGAGCTTCCAGTACCTGGCCGGTGCGGAAGTGGATTACCAGGAAGGTCTGGAAGGGTCGCGTTTCGTGATCAAGAACCCGAATGCCACCACGACGTGTGGTTGCGGGTCTTCGTTCTCGATCTGACGTTTCTTCGTTTCAGATAACAAAACGCCGCAGAGCCTTACGGTTCTGCGGCGTTTTGCTGTGTGCGATTTGATCAGGCCGGGTAGATGGCGCCCAGGACGCGAAGACCGCGTGCGCCGGTGACGCTTGGGCGGTTGGCGGCGATGCCTTCGAGGCAGCAATGGGCCAGCCAGGCGAAGGCCATGGCTTCGACCCAGTCTGGATCAACCCCATGGGTCGCGGTGCTGGCTACCGTTGTCTCGGGAAGCAGGTCGGCCAGCCGTTTCATCAGTGCGCTGTTGTGCGCGCCACCGCCGCAGACCAACAGTTCTTGGGTATCGGATTGAGCGCTTTGCAGCGACTCGACGATGGTCAGCGCAGTCAGCTCAAGCAGTGTGGCCTGCACGTTTTCCGCCGCGAAGGCTGGTAGTCGTGACAGGTGTTGTTCCAGCCACGGCAGGTTGAACACTTCGCGGCCGGTACTCTTCGGGCCTTTGGTAATGAAGAACGGATCGCTGAGCAGTGCTTCCAGCAATGTCGACTCAACAGAGCCTGATTTTGCCCAGTCGCCATTGCGGTCGTAGTTTTCGCCCCGTTGCTGCTGAATCCAGGCGTCCATCAGAACATTCCCAGGGCCGCAGTCGAAACCGGCTACAGGCTTGGTCGGCTCAATCAGGCTCAGATTGCTGAAACCGCCGACATTCAAGACTGCCTGGTTACCGGTACGCTCTTCGAACAAAGCTTCATGGAAGGCCGGAACCAGCGGCGCACCTTGGCCGCCGGCAGCGACATCACGGCTGCGGAAGTCGCTGACTACAGTAATACCGGTCAACTCAGTCAGCAGGGCAGGGTTGCCGATCTGCACGGTAAAACCGCGCGCCGGTTCGTGGCGAATGGTCTGGCCATGGCTGCCGATTGCACGAATGGCTGCCGGTTTGAGCTGCTGCTGATCGAGGAGGGTATGAATGCCTTGCGCGGCGAGCTTCACCCAGTGTTGCTGGGCAATCGCCGAACGGGCGATTTCATCGGGGCCGCTGGCGCACAAGTCAAGCAGCTCGCCGCGCAGGGACGCAGGCATGGGAATGTAGTGCGTGGCGATCAGCTTGATCGCCGAAGTCTGTTCGATCAGGGCAATGTCCAGACCGTCGAGGCTGGTTCCGGACATCACACCGATATAAAGGGCCATGGCTTAACGCTTGCTCGATGCCAGCATGGTGGCCTTCTCTTGATCCATGCGCGCCATCAGCGGTTGGCTCTGCGCGAGGAAGCGAGCACGTTCGGCTTTGGCGATCGGATCGGCCATTGGCAGCTTCTGACCCAGTGGATCGACGTGAACGCCATTAACCTGGAATTCGTAATGCAAGTGCGGGCCGGTGGACAGGCCGGTGGTGCCGATATAGCCGATCACTTGGCCCTGTTTGACGGTACCGCCGGTTTTCACGCCTTTGGCGAAGCCTTGCATATGGCCGTAGAGGGTACGGTAAGTGTTGCCGTGTTGAATGATCACGGTGTTGCCGTAGCCGCCACGGCGGCCGGCCAGCAGTACTTTACCGTCGCCGGCAGCCTTGATCGGCGTGCCGCGTGGCGCTGCGTAGTCGACACCTTTATGGGCGCGGATCTTGTTGAGGATCGGGTGCTTGCGGCCCATGGAGAACTTCGAACTGATGCGGGCGAAGTCCACCGGCGTACGGATGAACGCCTTGCGCATGCTGTTGCCATCAGCGGTGTAGTAGCTGCTGTTACCTTGTTTGTTGGTGTAACGCACGGCGGTGTAGGTTTTGCCGCGGTTGGTGAAGCGTGCAGACAGGATCGGGCCAGTGCCGACGGCTTTGCCGTTGACCACTTTCTGCTCGTAGATCACGTCGAATTCATCGCCCTGGCGGATGTCTTGAGCGAAGTCGACGTCGTAGCCAAACACGCTGGCCATATCCATGGTCATGCTGTGGGAGAGGCCTGCGCGGGCGGCGGACTGAGACAGCGAGCTGTTGATCACGCCATGTACGTAAGCGGTGCGTACGGTTGGTTTTGCGGTAACCCGGTTGAACGCATAACCCTTGGCATTCTTGGTCAGGGTAATGGTTTCGACGTCGCTGACTTTGCTGTGCAGGCTGGTCAGTTGGCCTTCCGGGTTCAATTCGAATTCGAGTTTCTGGCCGTGTTTGAGTTGGCTGAACTGTTTGGCTTGTTTATCGCTGGCCAGTACTTCATGCACGGAGGCGGCGGGCAGGCCGACTTTTTCGAATAGCGTGGACAGTGTATCGCCCTTGGCGACGACAACTTCGCGATGGCCGGGCGCTTTTGCTTTTTCTGCAGCAGGCGCTGGTACAGGTGCGGTTTCAGCGGTTTGCGGGGTGTTTTCGTCGCTGTTTTCGATCTGCGCAAATGGTGAAGCGACCGGCTCATTTGTGGCTTGAACCGCGTCAGCAGCGTCTTGATCTTGTGTCAGTTGTTCAGCAGGACTTTCCAGTTCAAGGCTCAGGGTCGTCTTTTTGGCTTCAACATCACTGGAAGGGAATACCAGGAGTGCCAGGCTGAGAAGGGCGGCGATCCCACTTGCGGCGAGCAGGTGGGTCTTCGGGTAAAGCGGAGGCGCTTTAGACGGTTCTGTGGTCATAGGTAATTTTGACTTTGAAAAATGATGAATTGGAAAAGATGAATGACATGATGAAGATGAAATAACTGTATAAAATATAACCAAATCATCTCTGAAGCAAGTCTACAGACAGCGCGTTTGTGGATTGGTGTCCGTGCGCCGGGCAAAACTTGTAATTGGTGCGCGATCTTGTATGGTTGGTTCCCTTTGAATCTGAGCCTTACGGGTCTGTTATGAAGTCGGTTGAAGAGCAGCTAGCGCTGATAAAACGTGGTGCGGAAGAACTATTGGTCGAGTCCGAGCTGATCGAGAAGCTCAAGCGCGGCCAACCGCTGCGTATCAAGGCTGGTTTCGATCCGACCGCTCCGGATCTGCACTTGGGTCACACCGTGCTTATTAATAAGCTGCGCCAGTTCCAGGAACTGGGGCATCAAGTGATCTTCCTTATAGGTGACTTCACCGGGATGATCGGTGATCCGAGCGGCAAGAGTGCCACGCGCCCTCCGCTGACTCGTGAGCAGGTTCTAGAGAACGCCGAGACTTACAAGACTCAGGTTTTCAAAATTCTTGATCCGGCGAAAACCGAAGTTGCGTTCAACTCTACCTGGATGGATCAGATGGGGCCGGCGGACTTCATTCGCCTGACTTCGCAATACACCGTCGCACGCATGCTTGAGCGCGATGACTTCGACAAGCGCTACACCACCAATCAGCCGATCGCTATTCACGAGTTCCTCTATCCACTGGTTCAGGGTTATGACTCGGTGGCTTTGCGTGCGGACGTTGAGCTGGGCGGCACCGATCAGAAGTTCAACTTGCTGATGGGGCGTGAGTTGCAACGTGGTTACGGCCAGGAAGCGCAGTGCATTCTGACAATGCCGCTGCTTGAAGGTCTGGATGGCGTGAAGAAGATGTCCAAGTCTTTGGGCAACTACGTCGGTATTCAGGAAGCGCCGGGTGTCATGTACAGCAAGCTAGTTTCGATTCCGGATGCATTGATGTGGCGCTACTTCGAGCTGCTCAGCTTCCGTTCGATGGATGAGATCAATGCGTTGCGTGCAGACGTAGAGGCGGGTGCCAATCCGCGTGACGTTAAAATCAAGCTGGCCGAAGAGATCGTTGCGCGCTTCCATGGTGAGGAGGCTGCGGCCAATGCTCATCGTGCTGCGGGCAATCGCATGAAGGATGGCGAGTTGCCGGATGACCTGCCGGAGATCGAGCTGGCTTCAGCTGAAGACATGCCGATTGCAGCCGTCCTTAATAAGGCGGGTCTGGTGAAGAACTCGGCGGCGGCGCGCGACCTGCTGGCTTCCGGTGGTGTGCGTGTTGATGGTGAGGTGGTTGATCGTTCCTTTATATACGTACTGGGCGCTACCCACGTTTGCCAGGCCGGCAAGAAGGCGTTTGCACGTATTACGCTGAAATCCGAGTAAAACTGAAAATAGGGGTTGACGGCGAATTTTAGATGTCTATAATTCGCCCCACTTCCGGCGCAGTCGAAACGGAAAACTCCTTGAGATTCAATGAGTTATGTAGGTTTCGGCAGCAGGTGCTTCAGTTCATCGAAGCGCAGAAAGAAGTTGAAAAAGA